>NZ_JAUSNH010000113.1 GCF_030645335.1 Lacisediminimonas sp.
CGGGGCGCGAACCTTCCACATAGACTTTTGCCGAGTTCGGCAAGGGCTGGACGGCGGCTTCGTCTACCGTGGCGGTAGCGGCGAGGAATTGCGGATTGGCGTTCATGGTCTTCCTTTGCTTTGTAGACAAACGCGAAGGAAAACCATGCGGCGGGCACAATGGTGCGACGGTGCCCTGCTGCGATGCTTCCCTTCGCTGGCATTATCCAGATCAGGTACAAGGGTGTCTCTCACCCGATATCCGGTCTTGCAAGACCGACATCAGGACCCCTAGCGCTCGGCTGCCGCGAAAGCGCGACAGCGAGCTGATTATAGCGCCGACCGAGCTTGTGAGAAGTCCGATGCTGCGCCAACCTGGATGGATTTTTCGAAAATTGACCGGGATCAAGTCGACATTCCCGCCCCCTGACGGCAACCGGCCGCTGACGCTGACCCGGCCTGACAGGCGAAGATTGCCTGCGCTTGGCCGTGCATGTGGCTGGCTGGCGCAGGGATGGCACGTATAATCCATTCTTTTGAAAAAACAACGCAAGATCATGGAATTAGCCAAGGCATTCGAGCCCGCAGAAATCGAGCAACACTGGCGCAGCACATGGGAGCAGCGCGGTTATTACCAGGCGTCGATGGATGCGGGCAAACCCGCATTCTCGATCCAGTTGCCGCCGCCCAACGTCACCGGCACGCTGCACATGGGCCATGCGTTCAACCAGACCATCATGGACGGGTTGACTCGCTACCACCGGATGCGCGGCTTCAATACGGCCTGGATTCCCGGCACCGACCACGCCGGCATTGCGACCCAGATCGTGGTCGAACGCCAGCTCGACGCCCAGAAAATCTCGCGCCACGATCTCGGGCGCGAAAAATTCCTGGAGAAGGTCTGGGAGTGGAAGCAACAGTCCGGCTCGACCATCACCGGGCAAATGCGCAGGATGGGCGCCTCCACCGACTGGAGCCGCGAATACTTCACGATGGACGACAAGATGTCGAATGCCGTCACGGAAGTGTTCGTGCGCTTGTCCGAGCAAGGCCTGATCTACCGCGGCAAGCGGCTGGTGAACTGGGATCCGGTGCTGGGAACGGCGGTGTCCGACCTGGAAGTGGTTTCCGAGGAAGAAGACGGCAGCATGTGGCATATCCGCTATCCGTTCGCGGATGGCAACGGGCACATCACTGTCGCCACCACGCGGCCTGAAACCATGCTGGGCGACGTCGCCGTTGCGGTCGATCCGACCGACGAACGCTACGCCCACATGGTGGGGCGCATGCTGGTGCTGCCGCTGACCGGGCGCAGCATTCCAATGATCGCCGACAGTTACGTGGACAAGGAATTCGGTACCGGCTGCGTCAAGATCACGCCGGCGCATGACTTCAATGACTATGCCGTCGGCCAGCGTCATGACATGGCACCAATCAGCATTTTGACGTTGGACGCAAAAATCAACGACAACGGCCCGGAGCAATATCGCGGCCTGGATCGCTTTGCCGCGCGCAAGCAGATCGTTGCCGACCTCGACGCGCAGGGGCTGCTGGAACTGGTCAAGCCACACAAGCTGATGGTGCCGCGCGGCGACCGTACCGGCGTGGTGATCGAGCCGATGCTGACCGACCAGTGGTTCGTCGCCATGAGCAAGCCGGCGCCCGAGGGAACCTTGTTCCCGGGCAAATCGATTGCCGAAGTGGCGCTGGAAAAAGTGTCGTCCGGCGAGGTCAAGTTCATCCCGGAGAACTGGACCACGACCTATAACCAGTGGCTCAACAATATCCAGGATTGGTGCATCTCGCGCCAGTTGTGGTGGGGCCACCAGATTCCGGCCTGGTATGACGAGCATGGGCAGGTGTTTGTGGCGCGCAACGAGGAAGAAGCGCGCGCCAAGGCGCAAGCCGCCGGCTCGACCGGCGTGCTGACCCGCGACGCTGACGTGCTCGATACCTGGTTCTCGTCGGCGCTGGTGCCGTTTTCATCGCTGGGCTGGCCGGAACAGACGCGCGACATGGCCATGTTCCTGCCGTCGACGGTGCTGGTGACTGGCTTTGACATCATTTTCTTCTGGGTGGCGCGCATGGTCATGATGACCACGCACTTCACCGGGCAAGTACCGTTCGGCACAGTGTATGTACACGGCCTGGTGCGCGACGCCAACGGCCAGAAGATGTCCAAGTCCAAGGGCAATACGCTGGACCCGATCGACCTGATCGATGGCATCGATGTCGAAACGCTGGCAGGCAAGCGCACCGCCGGCCTGATGAATCCAAAGCAGGCCGACAGCATTGCCCGTGCAACGCGCAAGGAATTCAGCGGCGGCATCCCGGCATTCGGCACCGATGCGCTGCGCTTTACGATGGCCAGCTATGCATCGCTCGGGCGCAACATCAATTTCGACCTGGGCCGCTGCGAGGGCTACCGCAATTTCTGCAACAAGTTGTGGAATGCAACGCGCTTCGTCCTGATGAACACCGAAGGAAAAGATTGCGGTCTCGCCGAGCATGGCGCGGAGGCCTGTGTGGCGGGCGGCTACCTGGAGTTTTCGCAGGCAGACCGCTGGATCGTGTCGATCCTGCAGCGCACCGAAACGGATGTGGCAAAAGGTTTCGCCGACTACCGCTTCGACAACATCGCCTCGGCCATCTACAAGTTCATCTGGGACGAGTACTGCGATTGGTACCTGGAAGTGGCCAAGGTGCAATTGCAGAACGGATCCGAATCGCAGCAGCGGGCTACCCGGCGCACCTTGTTGCGCGTGCTGGAAACGGTCTTGCGGCTGGCCCATCCGATCATCCCGTTCATCACCGAAGAACTGTGGCAAACGGTGGCGCCGCTGTCGGGCCGCACGCTCGACCCGGCCGGCGACTCGATCATGCGCCAGCCCTATCCCGAGTCGCAGCCGCAAAAGATCGATGAAGCGGCCGAAGCCTGGATGGCGCAACTCAAGTCGATGACCGATGCCTGCCGCAACCTGCGCGGCGAAATGCAATTATCACCGGCGCTGCGGGTGCCCTTGCTGATGGAAGGCGAAACCACCCTGCTGCAATCGCTGGCGCCCTACCTGCAAGCGCTGGCCAAGTTGTCCGAGGTGAGCGTGGTGCCGGCCTTGCCCGATTCGCCGGCACCGGTGTCGGTCGTGGGCAATGCCAAGCTGATGCTGAAAGTGGAGATCGACCTGGCGGCAGAGCGCGAGCGCCTGACCAAAGAAGCACTCCGCCTGGAAGCCGAGATTGCCAAGGCGCAGGCAAAACTGGGCAACGAGAGTTTCGTCGCACGGGCGCCGGCCCAGGTGGTGGAACAGGAGAAAGAGCGGCTGCAAAACTTTACCGCGACTGTCAGCCGGCTGCGCGAGCAATTGGCCAAGCTGCCGGCGGCCTGAGCAAGCTCGGTCAGACGAACGAGACCGTCAGCCCCGGCAGTAATACGCCCGAGAATGCCGACGCCCATGTCTGGCCGGGTTTGATCGGGTAGGCATCGGTCCAGGTGCCGGTGGAAATGATTTCACCGGCAGCCAGCGGCGCAAACTGTGCCTGTGTCGCCAGCAATTGATGGGCGTGCCATAGCGCATGCACCGGGCTGTCGAGGACATCGCTGCCAAACCCCGCCGCTTGCAGCGAAAACACACCGGTTTGACTACAGGATAGCGACACGCTGCCGCTAGCCAGCACGCCGGCCAGCTTGCGCCGTGAGCGCACTGGAAGCGGCACCGGTTCGCCGACGATCAAGGTGCCGTGCAACCCAAAAGCGGCGATGGCGTCGGCCGCCTCGAATTGCCAATCGCGAAACGGGCACGCCACGATCTCGAATGCATGCGCCATCCACTCGATGCAGTCGGCCAGTTCGTCGATACTCGCCGCCGGGTCGGGGCTGCGGCCGAGTTTGAAAACCACTTCCGGCTCCAGCCGTGGCTGCAGCGCGCCAGCCAGGCTCTGGACGCCACTATTGTCACTCGCATAGCGCACCGTGCTATCGAACATCGGGCCCCAGATCGGCGCTTGTATCGGTTCACGCACGCCGTATTTTGGCCAGATGGTCCGGTTGGTGAAGCCGAGCTTGCGGCCGACCATCACTTCGCCCTGGGCAATCCGGATATCGAGAATGCGCTTTGCGATGTCATAGGCGCCGCCAATCGACAGCGGCGTCTCGCTGGTCAGTAGCGGCAATTGTCGGGAGTGGGCGCGCGCTTCGAGCAATTGACGCGCGAAGCGATCCGCCTCTTGAGCAGGCAGCATGGGCAATACGCGATCAGGCGTTGTAGTGGAGCATGGCGCAGATTGTGTGCGAGCTTTCAGGCTTGCACAAGCATTGCGTTTCCTGCTTGCGGGCGCTCAAGCGGGGCAAGCCGCGTTCAGGCTGCGCCGCCTGGCGACGTCCACAGCTCAGGCGTGGCATTGCCGCTGGGGATGGTGACGCCAAAATGCTGGTAGGCCGCCGGCGTGGCAATCCGTCCGCGCGGTGTGCGCTGCAGGAAACCTTGCTGGATCAGGTAGGGCTCCAGCACATCCTCGATCGTGTCGCGCTCCTCGCCTATCGCGGCAGCCAGGTTGTCCAGCCCCACGGGCCCGCCGCCGAACTTGAGCAGCACGGCTTCGAGCAACTTGCGATCCATCAGGTCAAAACCGACGCGATCGACATCCAGCATTGCCAATGCGGCGTCGGCCGTGGCCTGGTCGATGCGGCCGTCGCCACGTACTTCGGCATAGTCGCGCACCCGCCGCAGCAGCCGGTTGGCAATGCGCGGCGTGCCGCGGCTGCGCCGTGCGATCTCGAAAGCGCCATCGTCCCCGATGGGCGCATTGAGCAATCCGGCGCTGCGGGTGACGATGCGCGCGAGTTGTTCGGCCGTATAAAACTCCAGCCGCGCGACGATGCCGAAGCGGTCGCGCAAGGGATTGGTCAGCATGCCAGCCCGGGTGGTCGCACCCACCAGCGTGAAGGGCTGCAAATCCAGCCGTACCGAGCGCGCCGCCGGCCCTTCGCCGATCATGATGTCGATCTGGTAATCCTCCAGCGCCGGATAGAGGATTTCTTCCACCACCGGCGACAGTCGGTGTATTTCATCGACGAACAGGACGTCGTTGGCTTCCAGGTTGGTCAGCAGCGCCGCCAGGTCGCCCGGACGCTCCAGCACCGGACCGGAAGTCTGGCGCAAGTTCACGCCCATTTCGCGCGCGATGATATGCGCCAGCGTGGTCTTGCCCAGCCCTGGCGGCCCGAATAACAAAGTGTGGTCGAGCGCTTCGCCGCGCTTCCTGGCCGCCGCAATGAAAATGCTCAACTGGTCGCGGATTTTTTCCTGGCCGACATATTCGTCGAGCTGTTTCGGGCGCAGTGCGCGTTCGATCG
>NZ_JAUSNH010000115.1 GCF_030645335.1 Lacisediminimonas sp.
CGCTGTCCATCGATCGGCAACGAAATTTCAATACGCTATGCGCTGTTCTTCGACATCGATCCGCAGCACAAGGGCCTGCTGCGGCTACAGCGTAGCAGTACCTTCAGCACGGGCGTGTTCACGCCGGAAGCCCGGCAACAAGTATTCTCTCTGTCGGCGCCATCGCGCCTGCGGCAATTCGCCGATTATGCTGCGCAGGGCGTATGGCATATCTGGATCGGCTTCGACCACATCCTGTTCCTGATGGCCTTGCTGTTGCCGGCAGTGGCGATCCGGAACAAGCGACAGTGGGAGCCGGTCGCGCGATTTGTGCCGGCGCTGGCCGATGTGGCAAAAATCGTCACCGCCTTCACGATTGCCCATTCCATCACGCTGACCCTGGCCACGCTAGGCTGGGTCAGTCTGCCCTCCCGCCTGGTTGAATCGACGATTGCGCTGTCGGTCATCGTTGCGGCGCTCAATAACATTTTCCCGATCTTTCCGGAGCGGCGCTGGCTGATGGCCTTCGCGTTCGGCCTCATTCATGGATTTGGATTTGCCAGCGTGCTGGGCGACCTCGGGCTGCCGGCCGGCTCGCTGATCCTGGCGCTGCTGGGATTCAATTTGGGTGTGGAGGCCGGCCAACTGGCGATTGTCGCCGGCTTCCTGCCATTGGCATGGTGGCTCAGGGGCACGCGTTTCTACCGGCGCGGCGTACTCATTGGCGGCTCTGCGCTGATCGCCGTGTTGGCTGCGATCTGGCTGGTAGAGCGGGCCTTCGACATCAAGTTGATGACCGGCTGAGGCTGACCAGGCAGCACGTGCCTGGCAGTATCAGCCGCAACCGCTTTCGAACGCCTCCGGCGCGACCTCGCACCATTCGCCGGGCATCAACGGATGGCTCTCCAGCGAAAACGGACCGATCGCAACCCGCACCAGCCTGAGCGTGGGCAGGCCCACGGCGGCGGTCATGCGGCGGACTTGCCGGTTCTTTCCTTCAGTCAGGCGCAGCACCAGCCAACTGGTCGGCTGATTGGCGCGTTGCCGCACCGGCGGGTCGCGCGGCCACAGCCATCCGGGTTCCAGCGCCGCACTGGCCTGGCACGGCGCGGTGCGGAAGTCGCCCAGATCAAGACCGTGCTCAAGACGGTCGAGCTGCTCGCGTGATACCTTGCCCTCGACTTGGACCAGATAGGTCTTGGTTTGCTTGCGCGCCGGATCCGCGATGGCATGCTGCAGCTTGCCGTCATCGGTGAGCAGGACCAGTCCCTCGCTGTCGGCATCGAGTCGCCCGGCCGGATAAATGCCGGGAATATCGACATGGCTGGCCAGGGTCGGACGCGTTGGATGCGCCGAAAATTGGCAGATCACTTCGAAGGGCTTGTTGAACAGGATCAGCATGGCTGCAGTCTAACGCGGCCAGGCCGTCGCCCATGTCACCGGACAAAAAAATCCCCGCGGTAGCGGGGATTAGAATCCGTCAGTACCAGCGCCAGAGGGTAATCAGGCGGCAGCTTGGATATTTGAAGCTTGCTTGCCCTTCGGACCCTGCGTTACCTCGAACTGTACTTTTTGCCCTTCTTTCAGGGTTTTAAAGCCATTCATTTGGATAGCCGAGAAGTGTGCGAACAGATCTTCGCCACCATCATCGGGGGTGATGAACCCGTAACCTTTGGTATCGTTGAACCATTTAACGGTGCCAGTTGCCATAGACGCTTTCAAGTTTGAACAATCACACGAGCCGTAAAAGCAAGAAGCCTCGCGTAACGCTGCCCCTACTCAAACCTGCTCAATTCTTATCAATAGTGCTTTTATGCACTAATTAACAAGTTGCATTCTTCGATGAAAAATAAAAAATGTCAAGAATTTTGGGACGCGCGTAAAAAGGGCAGGTATTTATGTCCGTTTTGCCCTTGATTTAGCGTTTTCAATCGTCATCTGCGAAGGGTCAAGAAACGGCGTAATATCGAGGCAAATGTCAAGGTTCGCGCCGTCGCGCGTTGCATGGGAAATTGAAGGCTTTAGAATAGACGCATGGCAACCAAGGATGAGAACGGCACCGCTGTTGTGCGAAAGGAGCAGAGTGAAAAACTCGAGCCGCCTCCGATGTATCAGGTACTCCTGCTCAATGACGACTACACTCCGATGGAATTCGTAGTGGCGATCATCCAGGAGTATTTCAACAAGGATCGCGAAACCGCGACGCAGATCATGCTCAAGGTACATCGCGATGGCAGGGGAATGTGTGGCGTGTACCCGAAAGACATAGCTAGCACGAAGGTTGAACTTGTATTGGCACACGCGCGCAAAGCGGGGCACCCCCTGCAATGTGTGATGGAGGAAGCATGATCGCCCAGGAACTGGAAGTAAGTTTGCACATGGCGTTTGTCGAGGCCCGACAGGCGCGTCACGAATTCATTACGGTGGAGCATCTGTTGCTCGCGCTGCTCGACAATCCGTCGGCGGCCGAAGTACTGCGTGCCTGCGCCGTCAACATCGAGGATCTGCGCAAGACCCTCACCAATTTCATCAGCGACAACACGCCGACCGTTCCTGGTACCAGCGAAGTCGATACCCAGCCAACACTGGGATTCCAGCGCGTGATCCAGCGCGCCATCATGCACGTGCAATCGGCGTCCAATGGCAAGAAGGAAGTCACCGGCGCCAATGTGCTGGTGGCGATCTTCGGCGAGAAAGATTCCCATGCCGTGTATTACCTGCACCAGCAGGGCGTGACGCGGCTGGATGTCGTGAACTTCATCTCGCACGGCGTGCGCAAGGACCAGCAATCCGATCCTCAAAAGGCGCCGGAAGGCACCGAAGAGGCACAAGCTGAAGCACAGCAGAAAGAAAGCCCGCTCGACCAGTTCACACAGAACCTGAACAAGCTGGCGGCAGAAGGCAAGATCGACCCGCTGATCGGGCGCGACCTTGAAGTCGAACGCGTCATCCAGACCTTGTGCCGTCGCCGCAAGAACAATCCGCTGCTGGTTGGCGAGGCTGGGGTGGGCAAGACCGCCATTGCCGAAGGCCTGGCCTGGCGCATCACGCAGGGCGAAGTGCCTGAAATCCTGCAGAATGCGGTCGTGTATTCGCTCGACATGGGTTCGCTGCTGGCCGGCACCAAATACCGCGGCGATTTTGAACAGCGGCTCAAGTCGGTGTTGAAGCAGCTGAAGGACAGCCCGCACGGCATCCTGTTCGTTGACGAGATCCATACCATCATCGGCGCCGGTTCGGCTTCCGGTGGCACGCTCGACGCATCCAACCTGCTCAAGCCGGCGCTCGCCAGCGGGCAACTAAAATGCATCGGCGCGACCACTTATACCGAATACCGTGGCGTATTCGAGAAGGATCATGCGCTGGCCCGTCGTTTCCAGAAGATCGACGTCAATGAGCCGACCGTCGAACAGACGGTGCAGATCCTGCGCGGCCTGAAGTCGCGCTTCGAGGAGCATCACGGCGTCAAGTACTCGGCGTCGGCGCTGACATCGGCGGCCGAACTGTCGGCCCGCTTCATCAACGACCGTCATTTGCCGGACAAGGCAATCGACGTCATCGACGAGGCTGGTGCTGCCCAGCGTATCCTGCCGAAGTCCAAGCAAAAGAAAACGATCGGCAAGTCCGACATCGAAGAAATCATTTCGAAAATCGCCCGCATACCGGCGCAATCGGTCAACCAGGACGACCGCGCCAAGTTGCAGACTATCGAACGCGACCTGAAGAACGTGGTGTTCGGGCAGGACAACGCCATCGAAGCACTGGCCGCAGCCATCAAGATGGCCCGTGCCGGACTCGGCAAGACCGACAAGCCGATCGGCTCCTTCCTGTTTTCCGGACCGACCGGCGTGGGCAAGACCGAAGTCGCCAAGCAGCTCGCCTTCATCATGGGCATCGAGTTGATCCGTTTCGACATGTCGGAGTACATGGAGCGTCATGCGGTCAGCCGGCTGATCGGCGCGCCGCCCGGATACGTTGGATTCGACCAAGGTGGTTTGCTGACAGAAGCCATCACGAAGAAGCCACATGCCGTGTTGTTGCTGGACGAAATTGAAAAGGCCCATCCGGACATTTTCAATATCCTGCTGCAAGTGATGGACCATGGAACGCTGACTGACAACAACGGACGCAAGGCCGATTTCCGCAACGTGATCATTGTGATGACCACCAACGCCGGCGCCGAAAGCCTGCAGAAGCGCACGATCGGGTTCACCGACAAGCGCGAGACCGGCGACGAGATGGCCGAGATCAAGCGGATGTTTACGCCCGAATTCCGCAACCGTCTTGATTCGGTCATCAGCTTCCGCGCGCTGGACGAAGAAATCATCATGCGCGTGGTCGACAAGTTCCTGATGCAGCTTGAAGAGCAACTGCACGAGAAAAAAGTCGAGGCGATATTTACCGAGAACTTGCGCCGCTTCCTGGCCAAGAAAGGTTTCGACCCGACCATGGGTGCAAGGCCGATGGCGCGTCTGATCCAGGACATGATCCGCAAGGCATTGGCCGACGAACTCCTGTTCGGCAAGCTCGTGACCGGCGGCAAGGTCACGGTCGACCTCGATGCCGACGACAAGATCAAACTCGACTTCTTCGAGGGCGACACGGCGCCACCGGCGTCACCAGCGGAGATCGTCGAGGTCGAATAGCCGGAGTTTGCCACGGCGGTATTTGCGACAAGAAAAAGCCCGGTTTGACCGGGCTTTTTCTTGTCCTCTACGAACCCTGGCGACCCGCCATTAAGGCAGCAGGGCCTGCCTGCCGGCTTGCTTGGCCTTGATCTCCGGTACGATTTTCCCGATCACGGACAACCGGTATTCGGTGGCCGGATGGATCGCCGTATACCCGTTGAGGATATTGGCCGGCACCTGGCGCGCCAGCTTCTCCCAGAAGCGGGGTGCATTTTCGTAGCGATAGCCGGCGCGTGCAACCATATAGAGCGCCAGCACATCGGCCGCCGCATCGAGTTCCTGCGGCATCGGCCGCAAGCCGGCCGCACCCGCCATTGCACTCATGTCGGGACGCACGCGCACCAGGTTGTCGATGATGTCGGCTGAAGTGGCGCCGGTTTTTTGCTTGCCGGGGTGCAGCAGCGAGTTGTGCGCCATTTCCTTGGCCAGCACCAGCGCGAGATCGTCATCCGACTGGGCGAAATTCATCATGCCGCGCGTGATCAAGACCCGCTGGCCGTCGCTATAGGCGTTGATATTGTCGGCATTGCCGAGTACGACGCCGTATGCGCAGGCACGCGTCAGGTTGATCGTCATCGGTACCGACGCACCGTTGCGCTGGATTACCGCGCTCACGCTGGACTTGCGGCTCACCATCGGTGCCAGCAAGGCAGCTGCCTGCCGTTCCGCATTCTGTCCGCCGGGAATTGGCTTGCCCTCGACAGAAACCAGCTTGTCGCCAGGCTTCAGGCCAGCACGTTGTGCGCCGCTATTGGGCAGTACGCCAAGCACTTGCAGCCGATCGTCGAGTCCGAGCAATGACTGCGCCGAATCGGCCAGCTCTGGCGACCAGGAATATTTATTCTTTGCAGTAAAGCCAAAAAGATTGCGCGCATTGTTGCCCTTGCACAGGTCCGGGTTGCTGGTCAGCAGCGGACCGGACACCCGATACAGCCGATCCTGGTAAGCGACCAGATTACGCAACAAGATCTGCTCTGCCGTCAGCGCCGGCGACTCGGGTGCTGTCGACAATACAGGACGCGGCATTTGCGTGGGTAGCAGCGGGCCGCTGGCGCAGCCGGCCAATAGCGCCAGCAAGCTCAGCAATGCGGCCGGCCGCAAGCAGCGGGTCCGGTCATTTGCATCTTGCAGCGT
The DNA here is from genome assembly GCF_030645335.1 of Lacisediminimonas sp. Classification (GTDB taxonomy): domain Bacteria; phylum Pseudomonadota; class Gammaproteobacteria; order Burkholderiales; family Burkholderiaceae_D; genus Lacisediminimonas. Next base: position 5,802 of record NZ_JAUSNH010000115.1, read on the forward strand.
GCGCTTTTGGGTACGTTTTTGCGTACCTTGATGGCTGGCATCAGGCGAAGAGTCAAACGACGATATTGTTGTGTTCATGCTTTCCCTGTTTCAATGTTTGCCGGTACTGCCGAAGCCGCCACCGCCACGCTGGCTTTCGCCGAATTCATCCACCACGTTGAAGGCGACCTGCATGACCGGCACGATGACCAGCTGGGCCAGCCGCTCCATCGGGTTCAGTGTGAAGGCAGTGGCGCCGCGGTTCCAGGTAGAGACCATCAACTGGCCCTGGTAGTCGGAGTCGATCAGCCCGACCAGGTTGCCCAGCACGATGCCGTGCTTGTGTCCCAGGCCGCTGCGCGGCAGGATCAATGCAGCGTAAGCCGGATCGGCGAGGTGGATCGCCAGTCCGGTCGGCACCAGTTTTGTTTCGCCGGGGTTGATCACCAACGGCTGTTCGATGCAGGCGCGCAGGTCCAGGCCGGCACTGCCAGCCGTTGCGTAGGCCGGCATTTGCTCGCGCATGCGCTCGTCGATGATTTTTACGTCCAGTGTTTTCATGCAGTCCTCTTGCGATGCTCTTTGGCGGAAGCCGCTGGTGCGGCAGGTGAGGAAGGCGCCAGCGCCAGGCGGCGTGCGATTTCCTTCACCAGGTCGCGCGCCAGCGCCTGCTTGTCGCCCGCGGGCAGTGTGACATGGCCGGATTCGTCAAACAGCACCAGCTCGTTGGTATCCTGGCCAAAGGTACTGGGGCCAAGATTGCCGACCAGCAGCGGAACCGACTTTCGTTCCCGCTTGGCCCGGCCGTTCTCGATCAGGTTTTCCGACTCTGCGGCGAAGCCGACGCAATACGGACCGGCTGGCAGCGCAGCGACCGCCGCCAGTATGTCCGGATTCTGCTCGAACCGTAGTTGCGGCATGCTGCCATTGCCCTGCTTCTTGAGCTTTTGCGTACTCGCATTGGCAACCCGCCAGTCGGCAACAGCAGCCACGGCAATGAACACTTGCTGGCCGGCGATCGTCGCCATCACCGCATCATGCATCTGTTGCGCCGACTGTACGTTGATCCGGTGCACACCGGCCGGCGTTGGCAAGGAAACCGGTCCCGACACCAGGGTCACTGTCGCGCCCGCATGACGGGCGGCACGGGCCACTGCGTAACCCATTTTGCCCGAGGAGTGGTTGGTAATGCCGCGTACCGGGTCGATCGGCTCGAAGGTCGGGCCGGCCGTGACCAGTACCTTTTTTCCTGCCAGCACTTTTGGCGCAAATGCGCACACCAGTTCTTCCAGCAGGTCGGCCGGTTCCAGCATGCGTCCCATGCCGGTTTCGCCGCACGCCTGCGCGCCGGCTGCCGGGCCCAGGAGCGTGATGCCATCTTCGGCGGCCTGGCGGGCGTTGCGCTGTGTGGCCGGGTTTTGCCACATCTCGACGTTCATCGCCGGTGCAATGAACAGCCGGACCTGCGCCGGGCGCGCCACGCACAGCGTCGACAATAAATCATCGCAACTGCCGTGGACCAGCTTGGACAGGAAATCTGCCGAGCAGGGCGCAATGACGATGGCGTCAGCATCGCGCGTGGGGTCGATATGCGGCATGTTATTGGCAACCCGGCTGTCCCACTGATCGACATACACCGTGCGGCCCGACAGCGCCTGCATGGTGACCGCAGTGATGAAGCGGGTTGCCGCCTCGGTCATGACGACTTGCACTTGCGCGCCGGCGGCAATCAATGCCCGCGTCAGTTCAGCCGCCTTGTAGCAGGCGATGCCGCCAGTCAGGCCGAGAACGATTTTCTTGCCAGCCAGGTCCATGATCAAATCTCCGGTGGATGCCGCCTAGTGTAGCAGCGGGCCGAAGTGCGGCCCGGGTTCAGCAGCCGGTGCTGTCTGTTCAGCGCTTGCGCCGCAGTTCGTCGAGAATGAACAGTGCCGCCCCGATCACGATCGCGGTGTCGGCCACATTGAATGCCGGCCAGTGCCAGCCGCCGACGTGAAAATCGAGGAAATCGATGACATGCCCGTACAGGACACGGTCGATCAGGTTGCCGATGGCGCCGCCAAGGATCAGCGCTAGCGCCGTGCAGAACAGGCGCTGGCCGGCATTGCGGCGCAGCAAGTGGATGATGAAAACCACCGCGACCACGGCAATGCCGGTGAAGAACCAGCGCTGCCATCCACCCTGGTCTGCCAGGAAACTGAATGCCGCCCCCTTGTTGTAGGCCAGGACCAGGTTGAAAAACCCGGTGATCGTGCGCGAGTCGCCATAGTTCAGCAACTGGATGACGACGATCTTGGTCAGTTGA
>NZ_JAUSNH010000126.1 GCF_030645335.1 Lacisediminimonas sp.
GCCTGCTGCGCTATTGCGCGCAGAAGGCGCCACAAAGTGCATCAGGCAATCATGCGGTCGACCAGTTCGATCCAGTGTTCCACCGGCTTGTCGGTGCCCGATTGCAGATGGGTCACGCAGCCGATATTGGCGGACACGATCCGTTTTGCGCCGGTCGCGTCCAGCTTCCTGAGCTTGTCGTCACGCAACTGGGTGGCAATCTCGGGAAGCAGCACGGAATAGGTGCCGGCGGAGCCGCAGCATAAATGGCTGTCGGCACACAGCTTCACGTCGACACCGGCCGCGCGCAATATCTCTTCGACCACGCCGCGGATCTTTTGCCCGTGTTGCAGCGTACAGGGCGGATGCCAGGCGACCGGTACATCGTCGCGCTGGCCCGCCTTGACCAGCTCGCGCAGCGCATCCTTGTGCTGGTGCAGCACTTCAGCGATATCCCTGGCCAGTTCCGAGATTTTCCGTGCACGCTCGCCGTACTGCGGGTCGGCCGCCAGCAACTTGCCGTAATCCTTCACCATCACGCCGCAACCGGATGCATTGACCACGATCGCCTCGGCGCCGGCCTCGACATGCGGCCACCAGGCGTCGATATTGCGGCGCAGGTCGTCGAGTGCGCCATCGTGGTCGTTCAGGTGATGGCGGATTGCGCCGCAGCAGCCAGCGCCCGGTGCCCGGATCAGTCCGATGCCCAAGGCGTCCAGCACGCGCGCCGTTGCAGTATTGGTGTTGGGCGACATGGAAGGCTGGACGCAGCCTTCGAGCATCAGCATCGTGCGCGCATGCTGGCGTACGGGCCAGGCGCCGCTTTGCTGCCTGGCCGGCACTTTATTGCGCAAGGATTGCGGCAACAAGGGGCGCAAGGCTTGTCCGACTTTCATCGCCGGGCTGAACAACCAGCGGCGCGGCAATACTTCCTTCAACAGGCTGCGCACTACGCGCTCGCGCAAGGGCCGCGCTACCTGGTCGTCCACCACCTTGCGGCCGATGTCGACCAGGCGGCCGTATTGCACGCCGGATGGACAGGTCGTCTCGCAATTGCGGCAGGTCAGGCAACGGTCCAGGTGCAGTTGGGTGCGCCGGGTCGGCGCCTCGCCTTCCAGCACGCGCTTCATCAGGTAGATGCGGCCACGTGGCCCGTCGAGCTCATCGCCAAACAGTTGGTAGGTGGGGCAGGTCGCGGTGCAAAACCCGCAGTGCACGCAGGCGCGCAGGATGGCGTCGGCTTCGCGGCCTTCGGGCGTGTCCTTGATGAAATCGGCGAGATTGGTTTGCATGATCAGAAATCGTTGTACAAGCGGCCCGGGTTGAAAATGGCATCCGGGTCGAAACCCTGCTTCAGCTTGCGCTGGATGGCGGCGACGGCGGGGGCCAGCGGATGGAATACGCCGTCTTCTTTGTCCCCGCCACGAAACAGCGTGGCATGACCGCCCGCAGCGGCCGCGGCCTGGCGCACGCTGGCGGCATCGGCGTCTGTGCGCAGCCAGCGCAGCGCGCCGCCCCATTCAATCATTTGCTCGCCCGGCAATGCCAGGGTATCGGTGACCGAGGGCACTGACAATCGCCAACACGGCGTTTCCGGCTGCGCGGTAAAGAACGGGTGCTGCTGTTCGCGTATCTGTTGCCACAGCATGCCGGCGTCTTCGACCACAGCGCCGCCCATCATGCCCTGGGCGGCGTGCACGGCCGAGCGCGCGCCGGCCAGCCGCACCAGCAGGCGCTCGCCATGCCACATGCTGGCCGAGATCGGCAACGGTTGCCCGCCCCATTGGTTGAGCGAGCGGATCGCGCCGGCCTGCCCGGCGTCGAGCCGGATCGTGGTTTCGATGAAGGGGCGCGGCAATACCTTGAGCGATACTTCGAGGATCAGGCCGAGCGAACCCATTGCGCCGGCCATCAGGCGCGACACATCGTAGCCGGCCACATTCTTCATGACCCGGCCACCGAAACGCAGGAGTTGCCCGCGGCCGTCCATGATGGTCGCGCCAAGCACGAAATCGCGCACCGCACCGACCGCCTGCCGGCGTGGCCCGGACAATCCGGCGGCCACCATGCCGCCCACCGTGGCGCCAGCGCCAAAATGCGGCGGCTCGAAAGCCAGCATCTGGTTTTGCGCGGCCAGCACGGCTTCGAGTTCGGCCAGGGGCGTGCCGCAACGGGCGGTGACGACCAGCTCGGTCGGATCGTAGTCGACGATGCCGCTCCAGGCGCGGGTATCGAGCACTTCGCCGGCCGGCACCTGGCCATACCAGTCCTTGCTGCCGCCGCCCCTGATCTGCAGCGGCTGGCGGGCGGCGACGGCGGCACGGATGCGCTGGCCGAAGTCTTGCAGTACTTGTTCCTGTTCCATATCTATCCTGGCAATCGTTTCAGAAGCGCGGCAAGTCGGGGAACTTCAACTGGCCTTTGCTGACATGCATCTTTCCGTATTCTGCACAGCGGTGCAGGGTCGGAATCGCCTTGTCGGGATTGAGCAGGAAGGCAGGATCGAAGGCGCGCTTGACGGTAAAGAACGCTTCCCGCTCTTCGGGCGAAAACTGCACGCACATCGAGTTGATTTTTTCGATGCCCACGCCGTGTTCGCCGGTAATGGTGCCGCCCACTTCAACGCACAATTCAAGGATCTCGGCGCCGAACAGTTCGGCCCGGTGCAGTTCGTCTTCCTGGTTGGCGTCGAACAGGATCAGCGGGTGCAGGTTGCCGTCGCCGGCATGGAACACGTTGGCGCAACGCAGCCCGTATTTGACTTCCATGCGGGCAATGCCGGACAGGACTGCGGCCAGTTGCTTGCGCGGGATGGTGCCGTCCATGCAGTAATAATCGGGCGAGATACGGCCGGCGGCGGGAAAGGCATTCTTGCGGCCCGACCAGAACTTCAGCCGCTCCTGTTCGGAATGGGACACCATGATCGCTGTTGCGCCGGACGCGGTCAGCACCGCGGTCATGCGCTCGATTTCCTCGTCCACTTCTTCATGCGTGCCGTCGGACTCGCACAGCAACAAGGCCTCGGCTTCGGTGTCATAGCCGGCCTTGACGAAAGGCTCGACCATGCGCGAACTGGTCTTGTCCATCATCTCCAGCCCGGCCGGGATGATGCCGGCGGCAATCACGCTGGCCACGGCGTTGCCGCCTTTGACGACATCGTCGAACGAGGCCATGATCACGCGCGCCTGCTGCGGCTTGGGTATCAGCTTGACAGTGACTTCGGTGACGATGCCGAGCATGCCCTCGGAGCCGATGAACACGGCCAGCAAATCAAGGCCGGGGGCGTCCAGCGCCGCACCGCCCAATTCGATGATGTCGCCGTCTATCGTGACCGCGCGCACGCGCATGACGTTGTGCACGGTCAGGCCGTACTTCAGGCAGTGCACGCCGCCGGAATTTTCGGCGACGTTGCCGCCGATGGTGCAGGCGATCTGCGACGAGGGATCGGGCGCGTAATACAGGTTGTGTGCCGCAGCGGCATCCGAGATGGCGAGGTTGCGCACACCCGGCTGGACCACGGCGGTACGGGAATAAGGATCGAGCGCCACGATCTTGTTGAGCCGTGCTGTCGACAGCACCAGGCCGTCGGCAATCGGCATGGCGCCGCCGGACAGGCCGGTGCCAGCGCCGCGCGGCACCAGCTTGACCTCCAGCCTGCGGCAGGTATTGAGCACGTCGACGATCTGCGCTTCCGTCTCCGGCAGCACCACCACCATCGGCAACTGGCGGTAGGCGGACAGGCCATCGCATTCGTAGGGCCTGGTGTCTTCCTCGTTGTACAGCACGCAGTGCGCAGGCAGCACGGCGCGCATCGCGTTGGCAACCTGTTGCTGGCGGGCCGCGGTGAATGGCGCTGGCGTGGTGGCTGTCTTCGGGTCTGGGTTCGGAGCGTTCATGAGGCGGTCGGGGGGGACGGCGGGCAGCGCAGACGCGCTTTTATCCGCTAATACCGGCGATTGTAGTGCCCGGGGAGGCAATATGCGGCCTTTCCCGCCAATGAAATTTTTTCCTTATCCACCGCGCCTGTCACGGCACGGTGGATTGAGACGGCATGGATGGCTGCTTCAGACAATGGCGCGCCTGGTTTGCCACAACGCCGCTATTGCCATGGCGACGACGGCCTTGGCGACAATTGCCGCTCGTGCTGGCCGGTTCCCGGAGGCTCGATCACCGACTCGCAAATCTGCACGAGTGCGGCAAGCGACTGCGCGTACCAGGGCTGCAGCGCCTCGGGAACGGTGGCGCTGGCGGCATGCAGCGCCAGCAATCGCGGCAATACGGCCTGTGCGAAGCGGGCCGGTTCGTTGCCCGCAGGTCGCCGTGCGGTCTTGAGGGCGGCCGGCGCACTGCGTGCCAGGCCGGCACGTCCCCGCCTCCCGGTCCGGCCGCGAACATGAAAGCTGTCGAGCCGGTGCGCAGGCGGTGCCAGGCCGACCCATTCCTCAGCCAGGATCGCGGCGGGGGCTTGCGGCAAGCCAATTTCGATGACCAGCGCCAGCTCGATCGAGCGCCGCGTGTCCTCACCCTGGCCCGACAGGCTGCCCAGTCCGTCGCGCCGCATGGATGAGGCAAGCGGCGCAAGCGCGTCCGCCATGATCTGGCTGCCGACCGTGTGCAGCAGCAACAGTTGCTCTTCATCGCCCGACTCATTCCGGCTCCCGGCGGACGAGCTGCCGATCCGCGCCAGTAGCGCAGCAAATGCCAGCCGCCCCTGCGCGCCACACAATCCATGTCCGCCCAAAGCGGCGTCCGACAAGGCATGCACCAGCTCCGCATGACAGCGAACCACCGCCCGGGCCACCTCGCTACGCAAGCCCAGGGTCAACAGCGCAGCGCCGGCAATCCGGCCTTGATCTGCAGGACTGGCCGGGACCCGTTGCAGGCACTGCAGCAAGTTGTTCAATATGGCTTCCCGTCCTGCTCGGGACGATACAAACCGGGCCGCAACGATCGACTGCGGAAACGACAGGTCAAGTGCGTCCTGCACGGCGCGCACCAACGCCGTTTCTCCTTTCCCGAGCAAGCGCTGGAACAGGGATTGGGCCGGTACTGCATGCACCTGGACCAGGATAGCCAGGCCAGCAGCATTGCCGTCCCGTAGCAGCAGGTCGAACAGACTGTGGCGCCCCTTGAGCAAGGACGAGCCGGCCATCTCGGTAAATTCAAGCAGGCAGCGCGCAACACCGCTGTGCCCCGCCGTCACCGCCTCGCATAGCGCACGGTGCGCCAGTGCGCGGTGCTCGTGGCTGGCGCAATCCAGCGTTTCGAGCAGGCAGGACACCAGGTTGAACTGGCCCTTGTGCGCGGCATCTGCCAGGATACGGGCGCAGGCCGGAACAGGCCACTGGCGTAGCCCGAATAACGCGCATGCGCTCGCCTCGTCGCCCAGCGCAATACTGCGCAGCATCGCACCACGCCATGCCGACAGGCGGGCATCGTCCGCACGCACGCGATTGTCGAGCAAGGCCGCCACCACCCGGGCGTCGCCGCGATTGAGCGCAGTTTCCAGCAGTTCGCAACACCGTTGATTGTCCGGCCGGTAGTGTTGCAGCACGCGCCGCACAAGTTGCGCAGCGCCATCAACGACGCTCTGGAGCGCCAGCATCTGAACCTGACGACGCGGCAAATTCATTGACAAGGCAAGCTGCAGCAAACTGTCTGCCAGCGGCCATTGCCGGTGCGCCAGCACGACGGCGTAACGAGCATTGATGGTCTTGCCGCGCAGGCGCAGTCCGCACGAACTGCTGGCTTCCAGGATGCGTGTTGCAATTTCCCAATTGCAGCGGGCAAGCGCGGTATCGATCAGGGCGCGCAATCTCCCGTCACGCCACGCCTGCTCGCGGCCGCTGCAATGGTTCAGCATGGCAGCGGCGATCCGGACTTGTCCCGCCTCGATCGCCAGTTCAAAAGGTGTGATGGTGGCCCCCGGCTGCCAGCCGCGCGTGATGCCGGCATCCTGGCTGGCAGCGTGGGCAGCCAGTCCGGTGGCACTGAGCGGCACTGGGCCGAATATCGAAGCGCCCGCGTCCAGCAATGCGGTCGCTGCGGCACAGTCGCCATTGAGCGTCGCGTCCATCAGCGGCGTGATCCCGGTGTGCTCGTCCACCGCATCCACCGGCTTGCCGGATGCCAGCAAATCCTGCACCTTCTGCATACCATCCGCGGCTGCAGCTTGCTGCATTGGGCGGATGCCCGGCACCAATGCGGCGGCCGTCATTGAAGCCCCTGCCCCTGTCACTGTCGTCCACGTCGTGGTCGTTGTCGTGGTGCTTGTACTTGTCGTTGTCGTGCATGTCCTTGTGTCTGTATCCGGCGATCCAGGGTGCGCCCTTGTCATCAAGGCCCATGTCGGTTCGCCATGTGCCGACACAGGCACGGATGTCGATGGCAAGGGCATCGCAGGCCCGGCGCTGCGCCGCACGACGGCCACCTGGCCACCACGACCTGTTGTGTCCGGCCGGAACGTCGAGCCGCTTGGATCAGCCGGGACTGTCGTTGCCTGGGAGCCGAGCCGGTCCTGCCCGTGTGTACTTGGCAAACTGGAATGCATTGCATTCTCCTGATGTCGTGTTGGGATCGCCCTTGATCAACGGCGACCTGAGTAACGCGGTGCGCAAGAAAATGCCTTGGGAAAGCGGCGCAAGCGCCGCCTCTTGATGCCCGTCAACGGATTGTGATTAAAGCGCTGCGCGCGATTGCGCAGGCGGGCAATGTCAGGCCAGCAAGGAAAGATCAGACGTTGCGAAAAACCGAACGCATCCAATCGATCAGCTGCGCAACCTGCGGTCGCTCGGTCGAGCCCGGCCGGTACACCATGTAGTAAACGTGCGGTGGCGATGTCAGCTGCAGGTCAAACAGCCGTACTACTTCGCCGCTCGCCAGCATGTCACGGGCAAAATAGTCACGCGTCAGGCCCACGCCATGCCCATGCCTGATCAACTCCAGCAACAGACCAAGGTCGTCAACGCGAACACCTGTGCTGGGCTCCGGCCAGTCCAGCCCCGCTGCCTTGAACCAGGGCTGCCAGGGTTCCAGCCCCGAGCGAACCAGGCTGGCATGCCTGAGGTCCTCGGGTGTGCGCAAGGGCGCTATGCCGGCAAGATAATCGGGACTGGCCACAGCGAATGCCGGCTCGATCAACAGTTTTTCCGACAACAGCTCGGGATAGTCGCCAGCGCCAAAGCGCACCTCAACATCGCTCTCGGACAAGGACAGGTCATACAGCGGTACCGAGAGGTAAATCTCCAGGTTGATCGACGGATGCTGGCGCCTGAACTCCGCCAGTCGCGGCATCATCATGTAGCGGGCAAAGCTCGGCGGTAGCGTGATTTTCACGCGGCTCGGGTCTTGGGTCTCACGGGGTTGAACTGGAAAATCAGTCAGCACCCGCAACGCCTGGCGTACCACATCGAGATAGCTGCGCCCAAAACCGGACAGGCTGAGGGTTCGGCCTTCGCGCACGAACAGCCTCTCGCCTACCATCTCTTCGAGCAGGCGAATCCGGTGTGACAGTGCGGAGGGCGTAATGCACAACTGATTGGCGGCCGAGGCGAACGAACCAAGGCGCGCTGCCGCCTCGAAGGCGGACAGGGCATGGACTGGCGGAATGCGATTCACGTTATTGACTGGAGTGGTAATGCCGGCGCGCTACCAGCGCACGACTTTGCCGGGATTCATGATGTTATGCGGGTCGAGCGCGTGTTTCACCGCGCGCATGGTGTCGATGGCGTCCTCGCCGTGTTCCTCGACCAGGAACGCCATCTTGTGTATGCCAACGCCATGTTCGCCGGTACAGGTGCCGTCCATGGCGATGGCGCGCGTCACCATCCGCGCATTGACGGCTTCGGCCCGCGCGATGTCTTGCGGATCGGCTGGATCGACCAACATCTGGACATGGAAATTTCCGTCGCCGACATGCCCGATGATCGAGTGCACCAATTGCTCGCGTTCGCAATCGGCCTTGGCTTCAAGCAGGCACTCGGCCAGGCGCGAGATCGGTACGCACACGTCGGTGGAAATGGCGCGCGATCCGGGCCGCATTTGCAGCAGCGCGAAATAGGCATTGTGACGCGCCTGCCAAAGGCGCGAACGGTCTTCCGGACGGGTGGCCCACTCGAAGCCGATTGCACCATGTTCGGCGGCGATCGATTGCACCTGCCGGGCCTGCTCCTCGACGCTGCTGGCGCTGCCGTGGAACTCGAACAGCAGCAAGGGCTTTTCGGGCAGCGATAACTTGTCATGCCGGTTGATTGCCTTGACGCCGTTTTCATCGAGGAATTCCACGCGCGCCAGGGGAACGCCGGCCTGGATAGCGACGATCACGGTGTTGACCGCGCTGGCGATATCGTTGAATGAGCAGACCGCTGCCGAAATCGATTCCGGCTGCGGATATAGCTTGAGGGTGACGCCGGTGATGATGCCCAGCGTGCCCTCGCTGCCGACGAACAGCCGGGTCAGGTCATAGCCTGCCGCCGACTTTTTGGCACGGGTCCCGGTCTTGATCACCCGGCCGTCGCTGGTAACAACGGTGAGCGCCAGCACGTTCTCGCGCATGGTGCCGTAACGCACGGCATTGGTGCCGGAAGCGCGGGTCGCGGCCATGCCGCCGATCGAGGCGTCAGCGCCCGGGTCGATCGGGAAAAACAGGCCGGTGTCCCTGATTTCCTGGTTGAGTTGCTTGCGGGTGACGCCCGGCTCCACGGTGACGGTCAGGTCTTCGGGGTGGACCGCCACGATCCGGTTCATGCGCGACAGGTCGATCGTGATCCCGCCCGACAAGGCCAGGATATGCCCTTCCAGCGAGGTGCCGGTGCCATAGGGGATGACCGGCACCCGATGCTGGTTGCACAGCGCCACGGCGTGCGCCACCTCTGCGGTGGATTCGGCGAATACGACCGCATCGGGCAACATCGGGTCATAGGACGATTCGTCCTTGCCGTGATGCTCGCGTATTGCGCGCGAAGTGGACAAGCGCTCGCCGAACAAGTCATGCAGGCCGGACAACAATTCATCGGGCAGCACGCGCGGCATGACGGCGCGCGGGGCGGGGTGGTTCATGGCTTCTCCGGAAAACAGGCCGGACCAGCCGATCGGCGCCAATCGGGCCTATCTTCGGTGGTCAAGCGCAGACCGGAATTTTGCCTTATTCTCGGGCCTTCCGTTTATTTGTATCGAGACCCATGGGAAAGCGACTTTCAAAAATCGCCACGCGCACCGGCGACGATGGCAGCACGGGTCTGGGCGACGGCAGCCGGACGATGAAAGACGCACTGCGCGTGCAGGCCATGGGCGACGTCGACGAGCTCAATTCCGGCCTTGGCTTGCTGCTGTGCGAGGCGATGCCCGATGATCTGCGCGGGGAATTGATCACGATCCAGCATGACCTGTTCGACCTCGGCGGCGAGCTGTGCATACCGGGCTACAGCCTGGTTGCGGCAAGCCATGTCGCGCGGCTCGATGCATTGCTGGAAAAATACAACGCCGAACTGCCCGCCCTGCAGGAATTCATCCTGCCCGGCGGCTCGCGGGCGGCGGCGCTGGCGCATGTCTGCCGCACTGTCTGCCGGCGGGCCGAGCGGTCCATCGTTGCGCTGGGGCAGGCAGAAACCCTGAACCAGGCGCCGGGGCAATATATCAACCGGCTGTCGGATCTGTTTTTCGTGCTGGCGCGAACGCTCAACCGCTATGGCGGCGGGTCCGACGTATTGTGGGAGAAGGGACGCAACGCGCACTGAGGGCGAGCGCGGCGGTCGGGAATGCGCTGAAAAATGCGCTCCCGACGTTGCCCCGTGTTCAGTTGCTGCGCTTGTCGAATTCAATCAGCGCATAGGCTGAATGATTGTGGATCGACTCGAAGTTTTCCGCTTCCAGCGTATAGGCCGCTATCCGCGGCTCCGCATTGAGCATGCCGGCCACATCACGCACCAGGTCCTCGACGAATTTTGGATTGTCGTAGGCGCGTTCGGTAACGTATTTCTCGTCCGGCCGCTTCAGCAATCCGTACAGCTCGCATGAGGCCTGCGCTTCGATGCTGGCGATCAGCACGTCGATCGGCAATTCTGCTGCCAGGATTGCATTGACCGTGATGTGCGAGCGCTGGTTATGCGCGCCATAGGCGGAGATTTCCTTGGAGCACGGGCACAGGCTGGTGACCGGCACCAGCACCTTGAGCGTCACGTCGACTTTGCCATCCCGGATCTCGCCAGTCAGGCCCACTTCATAGTCCATCAGGCTCTGGACGCCGGAAACCGGGGCGGTCTTGTTGACGAAATAAGGCAGGGAGAGTTCAACCCGGCCATGTGTCGCATCCAGCAATTGCACCATGCGGTGCAACAAGCGCGTGAAGCTGGCGACATCGATCGGATCGCGATTTTCTTCCAGCAGGGCGAGGAAGCGCGACATGTGCGTGCCCTTCTGGTCTTCTGGGAGGTGCACGTACAGATTCCAGGTGCCGATCGAAGGCTGGACATGGTCGCCGGACCTGATCGAAACCGGATAGCGCACGCCTTTGACGCCGACCCGCTGGATCGCAATGCGCCGCGTATCGGGCGTACTTTGCACGTCGGGAATGGCTGTCAGGTCGATATCGCGAATATTCATCAAAATTACCTGGTCTTGTTTATTCCGGGGCGCGCGCCCCATTGTGTTGTCATTGGTTGTTGACCACCAGCCGCGGCTCGCCATTGCCGAAGCGCTGCGTGATCGAATTTGCGATGCCGGCGGCATCCAGCCCGCATCGGGCCAGCAACACCGTGACGTCGCCGTGGTCGATGAAGCGGTCCGGCAAGCCAAGATGCAGGATCGGCTTGACGATGCCTGCCTGCGCCAGCGCTTCCGCCACGGCCGAGCCGGCCCCGCCCATCACGCACCCCTCTTCGACGGTCACGATGGCGTCATGCGTGGCCGCCAGTTGCTGCACCAGCGCTACGTCCAGCGGCTTGACAAAGCGCATGTTGGCAACGCTGGCGTTGAGCTGCTCGCCCGCACCCAGCGCTGGTGCCAACATGGTGCCGAAAGCCATGATCACAATCCCTTTCCCTGACCGGCGCAGTTCGCCCGTGCCAATGGGAATCGTGTCCAGGCCCGGCCCGGTTGCCGCGCCAATGCCGGCGCCGCGCGGATAGCGCACCGCCGCCGGCCCCTTGTGATGGAATGCCGTGGAGAGCATCTGCCGGCATTCGCTTTCATCGGACGCAGCCATCACCACCATGTTCGGAATGCAACGCAGGTAGGCCATGTCGTAATTGCCGGCATGGGTTGCGCCGTCGGCGCCGACCAGTCCGGCGCGGTCGAGCGCGAAAGTGACGTCCAGGTTTTGCAGCGCCACGTCATGGATCAGCTGGTCGTAGCCGCGCTGCAGGAACGTGGAATAGATCGCCACCACCGGCTTCAAGCCTTCGCATGCCATGCCGGCGGCAAAAGTCACCGCATGCTGTTCGGCAATGCCGACGTCATAATAACGTTCCGGATAACGCTGTTCGAATTGCACCATGCCCGAGCCTTCGCGCATTGCCGGCGTGATGCCGACCAGTCGCTTGTCCTGCGCGGCCATGTCGCACAGCCAGTCGCCGAACACTTGCGTATAAGTCTGCTTGCCCTGCTTGGCCGGCTTGATGCCTTCGGCCGGATTGAATTTTCCGGGTCCGTGATACAGGACCGGATCGGCTTCGGCCAGTTTGTATCCTTGCCCTTTTTTCGTTACGACGTGCAGGAACTGCGGGCCTTTCAACTGGCGCAGGTTCTGCAGCGTGGGAATCAGCGAATCGAGGTCGTGGCCGTCGATCGGGCCGATGTAATTGAAACCGAACTCTTCGAACATCGTGGCCGGCACCACCATGCCTTTTGCATGCTCTTCCAGGCGCTTGGCCAGTTCCAGCATCGGCCCCGGCAGCACCGACTTGCCGACATTTTTCGCGGTCGCATAAAACTTTCCCGACATCAGCCGCGCCAGGTAACGGTTGAGCGCGCCGACCGGCGGCGAAATCGACATGTCGTTGTCGTTGAGGATCACCAGCAGGTTGACGTCTTCATGCACACCGGCATTATTGAGCGCTTCGAACGCCATGCCGGCTGTCATTGCGCCGTCGCCGATCACGGCAATCGCATGCCGTTGCTGGCCCAGCGTGCGCGCCGCCAGCGCCATGCCCAGCGCGGCCGAAATCGAGGTGGAGGAATGCGCTGTGCCAAAGGTATCGAACGGACTTTCATCACGCCGCGGGAAGCCCGATATGCCGTCGAGCTGGCGCAGCGTATGCATCTGATCGCGCCGGCCAGTGAGTATCTTGTGCGGATAGGTCTGGTGGCCGACGTCCCAGACCACGCGGTCTTCAGGCGTGTTGAATACGTAATGCAACGCAATCGTCAGCTCGACCGTGCCGAGGTTGGACGACAGGTGGCCGCCGGTCTTGGAGACCGAATCAAGCACGAATGCCCGCAACTCGTCGGCCAGCGGTTTCAACTCGGCGCGCGAGAGCCGCCGCAAGTCAGCCGGTCCGTTGATACTGTTGAGGAGATCCATATTCTGCATAGTTAAGCTTTCCGCTGGACGATCAGGTCGGCCAGCTGTTGCAGGCGAATTGCGTCATCGCCCCACATGGCCACAGCGTTGTGCGCTTCGCTGCGCAATTGCCCGGCCAGTGCCCGGGACGGTTCCAGCCCGAGGATGGAGACATAGGTCGGTTTGTTGTCCTGCGCATCCTTGCCGGCGGTCTTGCCCAGCGTTCCCGAATCGGCAGTGGCGTCGAGTACATCGTCGACCACCTGGAAAGCCAGGCCAACCGCATTGGCGTAGCTCTCCAGCGCAGCGCGTTGCGCCGAATCCAGCGCACGGGGGCCGCAGGAAGCGCCCAGCAATACCGCTGCGCGCAACAGCGCGCCAGTCTTCAATCGGTGCATCTGTTCCAGCTGCGGCAGCGTCAGCGCGACACCGACGCTGGCAAGGTCGATCGCCTGTCCGCCGCACATTCCCTGCGAGCCAGCCGCCTGCGCCAGCAGCGATACCATCGCCAGCCGGCTGGCAGCACTGCCCTCACCGCCGGCCAGGACTTCAAAAGCCTGCGACTGCAGCGCATCGCCCACCAGGAGCGCGGTCGCTTCGCCGTATCTGACATGGACGGTCGGCTTGCCGCGCCGCAGCGCATCGTCGTCCATGCATGGCATGTCGTCATGCACCAATGAGTAGGCATGCATCAGCTCTACCGCCGCGGCTGCGCTGGCCAGCGCCGTCGCGCTCGCCCGTACCAACTCACCGGCGGCAAACACCAGCGGCGGCCGCACGCGCTTGCCGCCGCCCTGGACCGCGTAACGCATCGCTTCATGCAACTTGGCCGGTATTGTTCCGGACGGCGGCATGCACGCATCCAGCGCCGTGTCGACCTGGGCCTGCACCAGGCTGGTCCACTCTGCAAAATCGGATTGCCTGCTTGCCGCCTGTTGCGCCTGGCTCATGCGTCTGCCTCGGGCTGCACATCTTCCGCGGCGAAGGGCTTGAGCATGTCCCCTTCCAGTACCTTGACCTGATTCTCGACACGGTCCAATTGCGCCGCACAGTATTTGACGAGTTCAGATCCGCGTTGGTAAGCGGCAATTGACGCGTCCAGGGGCAACTGGCCGGACTCCATTTGAGCCACCAGCTTGTCCAATTCAGCCATCGCCTGCTCGAACGATACGGGCGCCGCGCTTTTGACGGGTGGATTTGCCATATTTGCAGTAGGGGTAGGGAACTCGCTATTTTAGTGCAAAGCCTCACGCAAGGCTTGCCTGCCGGCTCGCTTGCTGCTGCGGCGCGGGTCCAGCGCGTAACAATCCCGCCGGCTGCCGGACAAAGCACATGCCGGAATATCAACAAATTCGCACCAAAGGGTCTCGGGTATAATCGCCGGTTCTGTCCAAAATTTCCTCTTCATCTCGTTTGAACACAGGTTTTTGCGGATTCTTTCTCTCTTAGGTTGGTGCAAATTAATTTGGGGGTGGGGATGTCCGATTTGGCTAATCTTGCCAAACTCGCGCGCTCGAACGCGCAACTTCCGGTAGGCGTCTACTTCGACGAACAACTGCTTCAACAGGAAATGCAAACCCTGTTCCGGCAGGGTCCCCGCTATGCAGGGCATGAACTGATGGTTCCCGAACCAGGCGACTTCGCCACGCTGGCGTGGGAAAACGAAGGCCGGGTGCTGGTGCGCAACCCGCAAGGGATCGAGTTGCTGTCGAACGTATGCCGCCACAGGCAGGCCAAGATGCTGGACGGTCGCGGCCATGCCCGCAATATCGTCTGTCCGCTGCATCGCTGGACCTACGACCTGAAGGGTGAACTGATCGGTGCGCCGCATTTCGGCCAGACGCCGTGCCTGGACCTGTCGCGCACGCCGCTGCAATCCTGGAACGGCCTGCTGTTCGAGCAAAACGGCGTCGACGTCGCCGGCTTGCTGGGCAAGCTCGGCGTGGCGCGCGATCTCGACTTCACCGGCTACCTGCTCGATCACGTCGAAGTCCATGAATGCGACTACAACTGGAAGACCTTCATCGAGGTCTATCTCGAGGATTACCATGTTGAGCCGTTTCATCCCGGGCTGGGCAATTTTGTCGCCTGCGCCGACCTGAAATGGGAGTTCGGCGCGCAGTACAGCGTGCAGACCGTCGGCGTGAACCAGGCGCTGAAAAAATCCGGTTCGCCAAAATATCGCCGCTGGCAGGAGCAAGTCCTGAAGTTCCGCAACGGCGAAGCGCCGCCCTACGGCGCCATCTGGCTCACGCTGTTCCCGAACATCATGGTCGAATGGTATCCGCATGTGCTGGTGGTATCGACCCTATGGCCCAAGGGTCCGCAAAAGACCACCAATGTGGTCGAGTTTTACTATCCGGAGGAAATCGTGCATTTCGAAAGAGAACTCGTCGAGGCTGAGCGCGACGCTTACATGGAAACCTGCATCGAGGATGACGAGATTGCGCTGCGCATGGACGCCGGCCGCAAGATCCTGCTCGAGCGCGGCGTGTCCGAGGTCGGTCCTTACCAGTCCCCAATGGAGGATGGCATGCAGCATTTCCATGAATGGTATCGCTCGCAAATCGCGGTGGCATCATGAGCTGGACCACCTTGATCAGCGCCCGGGAATTGGCAGCGCACTTGCAGGACCCCGACTGGATCGTGCTGGACTGCCGCAATGAACTGACCTCGCCACTGGCAGGTCGCCAGGCATTTGCAGCCGGACATATTCCGACGGCGCAATATGTCGAGCCGGATGTGGACATGTCGGACAAATCGCCTGGGCCCAACGGTGAATTCCGCGGCCGCCATCCGCTACCGACACGCGACGCATTCATCGCCACGCTGCGCCGGCTCGGCGTGCATCCGCACTCGCAAGTGGTGACCTATGACGCCCAGGGCAGCATGTTTGCCGCGCGCCTGTGGTGGATGTTGCGCTGGGTCGGCCATGAAGCCGTCGCCGTACTCGACGGCGGATTGCAGGCATGGACTGAACTGGGGCATCCGCTGTCAAGCGACGCCCCTGCCCGGCCAGCCGGATCGATCGTCGAAAAACCGTCGCTGTGCAAAACCGTCGCTGCCGCGGACCTGCTGGCCACGTCGTCGCGTGTGGTGCTTGACGCCCGCGCGCCGGATCGCTTCCGCGGCGAGAACGAGACGCTCGATCCGGTGGGCGGACATATCCCGGGAGCGCGCAATCGCTTCTTCAAGGACAACCTCGACGCCAGCGGCCGCTTCAAGCCGGCGGCCGAATTGCGGGCGCAATTCTCAGCGCTGCTGGACGCGCCGGAACACGCGGTCATGCAATGCGGTTCCGGCGTGACGGCGTGCCACAACCTGCTGGCGATGGAGGTGGCTGGCCTGTCCGGCGCTGCCTTGTATCCGGGTTCGTGGAGCGAGTGGTGCGCCGACCCCAAACGCCCGGTTGCAACCGGCGCGGCCTAGCAGCATCAAGGCTGGACCAGGGGCCCAGCCGTTCCTCGGCTTGGCCTCTCGGCCTTCCAGGCTTTCAGATATGTGCGTGTCGACCGGTCAGCTTGGTGATCAGCAGTACGATCGCCACGCCGGCCGCAATCAGCAATAGTTGCGGCACGGTTTCGCGCAGCGTTGCGCGCCGTTGCATCTGCGGCATCAGGTCGGATACCGCAATGTAAATGAAGCCGGACGAGGCCAGCACCAGCACATACGGTATCGCCTGGGCGCCATTGCCCAGCGTGAAGTAACCGACCAATCCGCCCAGTATCGCCATCGCGCTCGACAGCAGGTTGTAGACGTAGGCGCGCACGCGGGTGAAGCCGGCATTCATCAGCACGATGAAATCGCCGATTTCCTGCGGTATTTCATGCGCGGTAATGGCCAGCGCGGTCACCAGCCCAAGTTTCGGGTCGGCCAGGAAGGCCGCCGCAATCAGGATCCCGTCCGTGAAGTTGTGCAGGCCGTCACCGACCAGGATCATCCAGCCGGCGCGCCCGGCCTCATGCAGGTCATGGCCATGCGCATGGCCATGACCATCGCCCTCGTGATGATGCGAGTGGCGCAAAACGGCAAACTTCTCCAGCAGGAAAAACGCAAACAGCCCGCCCAGCAAGGTAGCGAACAGCGAATGCGGGTCGACTGTCGATTCAAATGCCTCAGGCAATGCATGCAACAGCGAAGTCGACAGCAGGATGCCCACCGACATGCTGACCATGCGCTCCACCGCCCGCGACAGCAGGGAAAACGAGAACAGCGCTGCGGCGCTGATGCTCATTACACCGGCAATCGTGGTGGCCAGCAGGATATAGAACAGCGTGGAGTTGATGGGATACCTCGGCAATCAGCGGGAAAAACAAGCGGCAGATTAAAACATGGCTGGCGGGTTTGGGCAAACCCGCCAGCGCCCATCCATCACGACACGCCGTGCTTCCGGAACCAGCCCAGCGCCTTTTCCCAGCCATCCCTGGCGTCCGCCTCGACATAGCTCGGGCGATAGTCCGCATGGAATGCATGCGGCGCATTCGGGTAGACCACGAATTGCGAACCGCTGCTGCCCTGCGCCAGTGCCGCCTTCATCTGCTCGACACTGGCCAGCGGAATGCCGCTGTCCTTGCCGCCGTACAGGCCCAGCACTGGCACTTTCAGGCCAGCGGCAATATCGACCGGCTGCCGTGGCGTCAGCGCGGTCTTGTCGCCAACGACCCGACCGTACCAGGAAACACCGGCCTTCATTTGCGGGTTATGCCCGCAATACAACCAGGTGATGCGACCGCCCCAGCAAAATCCCGTAATGCCGGCCTTTTTGGTGTTGCCGCCATTGTCGCGCGCCCAGGCCATCACGCCGTCCAGGTCGGCCATGACCTGCTCGTCCGGCACCTTCGATATCACCTCGCGCAGCAATTCGGCCATGGTGCCGTATGAAGTCGGGTCGCCCTGCCGCGCGAACAACTCGGGCGCCAGCGCCAGGTAACCTTGCCTGGCAAAACGACGTGCCACATCGGCGATGTACTCATGCACGCCGAAAATCTCCGAGATCACCAGCACCACTGGCAATCCTGTCTTGCCGGCCGGCTGTGCGCGGTATACGGGTACGTTATAGCCATTGACCTTGACCATCACTTCGCCCACGGTCAGGCCCGCAGCATCGGTCCTGATTGCGTTCTGGGCCATGACCGGCATTGCGGCGGCGGCGAACCCGGTTCCCAGTGCCACCTTCATGAAGCCGCGGCGATCCGTGTCTTGCCGCAGCGCGGTGGCAGGGGAAAGGCTATCGAGGTCTTTGTCCATATTGCTCATGCATGCTCCATCATCAGGTTGAAGTTCGGAAATCGAAGAACCGCTACTGCTTGCCGGCGCGGCAGCCAGGAATCTCTCGCCCGGCGTTCCAGCCAGGCCGCGCCTGCTGCGACCTAGTGCGCCTCGTCCCAGTTGCTGCCCACACCGACCTCGGCCACCAGCGGCACCCGCAGCGCGGCCACGCCGGCCATCAATGCCGGTATCTTTTCCCGCATCAGATCGAGTTCCTGCTGCGGCACTTCCAGCACCAGTTCGTCATGTACCTGCATGATCAGCAGGGTCTGCATGCCGGATTGCTCCAGCCAGTCCTGCACCGCAATCATCGACAGCTTGATCAGGTCCGCTGCCGTGCCCTGCATCGGCGCATTGATCGCGGCGCGCTCGGCGCCCTGGCGGCGCGGACCATTGGGCGAATTGATTTCCGGCAGCCAGAGCCGGCGGCCAAATACGGTCTCGACATAGCCATTCGCCTTGGCCGCCTGGCGGGTCTCGTCCATGAAGCGCTTGACGCCGGCAAAGCGCATGAAATACTTGTCGATGTACATCTGCGCGGCGCTGCGTTCGATGCCGAGGTTGCCGGCCAGTCCGAACGCACTCATGCCATAGATCAGTCCGAAATCGATCACCTTGGCATAACGCCGCTGCTCGCTGGCGACATCGTCCGGCGTGATGCCGAATATCTCGGCCGCCGTGGCGCGGTGGATATCCTCGCCCTGCGCGAATGCGCGCAGCATGTTCTCGTCACCCGACAGGTGCGCCATGATGCGCAACTCGATCTGCGAGTAATCGGCCGACAGGATCACCCGTCCCGGCGGCGCGACGAAAGCTTGCCGGATGCGCCGTCCCTCGGCTGTGCGCACCGGTATGTTCTGCAGGTTGGGGTCGTTCGACGACAGCCGGCCGGTGACCGCAATTGCCTGCCCGTAGTTGGTGTGCACCCGGCCGGTTTGCTGGTTGATCATGCGCGGCAGCTTGTCGGTGTAGGTCGACTTCAGCTTGGACAGGCTGCGATACTCCAGCAATACCCGCGGCAAGGGATAATCTTCGGCCAGCTTTTGCAGCACTTCCTCATCGGTGGACGGCGCGCCGGAAGGTGTTTTCTTCACTACCGGCAGCTGCAGCTTATCGAAAAAAACTTCACCGATCTGCTTGGGCGAGCCGAGGTTGAAGGGCTGCCCTGCCAACTCGTAAGCTTTCTGCTCGATTTCCAGCAGGCGCCGGCCCAGCTCGCCGGATTGCGCCTCCAGCAGCGGCGCATCGATCAGTACGCCATTGCGCTCCATCTTCTGCAACACGACCGAAGCCGGGATCTCGATTTTTTCGTACACATAGCGCAGCTTGTCGCTGCTTTCTATGCGCGGCCACATCGCCTGGTGCAGTTGAAGGGTGACGTCCGCATCTTCTGCAGCGTACTCCGTTGCCCGGCCCAGCTCGACCTGGTCAAAGCAGATCTGCGAACTGCCCTTGCCGCACACTT
Source organism: Lacisediminimonas sp. (assembly GCF_030645335.1). GTDB lineage: Bacteria > Pseudomonadota > Gammaproteobacteria > Burkholderiales > Burkholderiaceae_D > Lacisediminimonas. The sequence goes on from NZ_JAUSNH010000126.1 coordinate 19,209, forward strand.
CCTGGAAGCTGATGGTCTTGCGCTCCAGGTGGCGCATGGCCAGGCTGTCCATGTCATGGCTGCGATGCGCTTCGAACACATACGACTGCAGCAGCGTGTCATGCACGATGCCGCGCAGCGCGACGCCCTGGTTGGCCAGCACATGGCTGTCGTACTTCAGGTGCTGGCCCAGCTTGGGCTTGCCGGCGTTTTCCAGCCACGGCCGCATGCGCCCAAGCACATGCTCTCGGGATAGCTGGTCCGGTGCGCCGGGATAACGGTGCGCCACCGGTATGTAGGCGGCCACGCCCGGCTCGCAGCACAGGGAAATGCCGACCAGCTCGGCCAGCATCGGCTCCAGGCTGGTGGTTTCGGTATCAAGGGCAGTCAGTGCGGCGCGGTCGATGCGCTGCAGCCAGACGTCGAGCTGTTCGTCAGTCAGTACAGTCTCATAGGAAGCGCCTGGCGCGGCCGAAGCTGCGGCGGGCGGGTCGAACAGGCCGCCCTGGGCGCCTGGTT
>NZ_JAUSNH010000130.1 GCF_030645335.1 Lacisediminimonas sp.
GTTCTGGCGCGAATCGTTCCGGGCAGTTGGCAAGCGCGCGCGCAGGATCAACATCCGTGCCGCACGGCATTGCGCTGGAATGGGTTGAGGTCCGGATGTGGAGGACGCAATCCGGCGGCTGCGGTAAAGTCAAGCGTTGCCCGCAACTTTTGATTGCCGGCGTTATTTTTCCCGCCCGATATGAAACCTGGACTGAGCAAGGTCTTGCTGATTGCCGCATCCGCTGGCGCGGCACTGTTCGCCACGTCAGCGTTGGCGATCAGCGAAGAGGATTTGCGCGTGCTGGACCAACAGTGCGAACAGGCACGCAGCGCCGCCCTGGCGCCGATCAGGGAAAAGCTGGCTCGGGAATGCGAACAATCGCGGCCAAACTCGCCCGACCCACGCAAGGAATGCGAGACCGAGCTCAGCACCTATGGCAATAGCCGCAGCGGAGCAAGGGGCAGTGTCGTACGGGGAATGTTTTATGACCTGCCCGAATGCAGGCAAGCGCAGGCGGCGTGGGAAGAATGGGACAAGAGCCGGCCCTGGCGCTAGGCCGTGCGCCCCATTGCGAGCTTTGAGTCAGGGCGGATAGTGAGAAAGACGACTGACAGACGGCAACAGCAATTGCGCCGGATGCCCCTGGGGATTAACGGCGTGGGGCGTACATGTCCTGGCCTGCTTCATTGATCTGTCGGCGCAGGTTGCGCCGATCTTCCGGTGACATGCGATTTGCCTGGCGGCGCGCGTTTTCCTGCGCATCGCTATACTGGGGCAATTGATTCTGCCGGTTACCGCCAGCGGCGTTGGGGTTGCCGGGTGCTACGCCGGGAGCCAACCGTTCCGTGTTGCGCCGCGATTCGCGCCCTTGCTCGGCGCCTACGGCCTGGCTCGCGCCAGCGCCTGACAACGCAGCCAGCAGGGCGAGCACAGCGACAACTTGGAAGGAAGGCTTGGCCATCGTCTACTTTCGTGATCCGTTTGTGATTCCGCTTTTCATCAAAACCAGTGTAGGTCGGGCAAAGCTCCGGCAGAACGAGAATGGGGTAAAGTGTGTAAGCCTTTGTAATCCAAGGCGAATCGGATTGTACATCGCAGTTTCACTGTTGTTAACATACGCGCATGAACATGACAAATGAATCCAATCAAGTGAATGCTGGCAGCAAAGCCCGCATTCTCGTCGTCGACGACGACATCCGCCTGCGCGACCTGTTGCGGCGCTACCTGACGGAACAGGGGTTCAACGTCGTCACCGCCGAGAGCGCGCAGGCGATGAACAAGCTGGGGCTGCGCGAGCGCTACGAATTGCTGGTGCTGGACCTGATGCTTCCCGGCGAAGACGGTCTGTCGATCTGCCGGCGGCTGCGCGGCGCCGGCGACGAAACCCCGATCATCATGCTCACCGCCAAGGGCGAGGACGTAGATCGCATCATCGGGCTTGAAATGGGCGCGGACGACTATCTGCCAAAGCCGTTCAATCCACGCGAACTGGTGGCCCGCATCAATGCGGTGCTGCGCCGCAAGGGTCCGGATGAAGCACCGGGCGCCCCCTCCGAAACACCGCAGTCGTTCAGCTTTGGCGAATTCGTGCTCGACCTGGGCACGCGCACGCTGAAAAAGAATGGCCAGGGCGTGCCGCTGACGACCGGCGAATTCTCGGTCCTCAAGGTATTTGCACGACATGCGCGGCAACCCCTGTCGCGCGAAAAATTGATGGAGCTGGCGCGCGGACGCGAATATGAAGTGTTCGATCGCAGCCTGGACGTGCAAATTTCACGGCTGCGCAAGCTGATCGAACCCGACCCGTCCAGCCCGCTCTACATCCAGACCGTGTGGGGCCTGGGTTATGTGTTCATTCCAGACGGCCAGCCGCGTTGAGGGTTAACGTTGAGCACTGAGTCTTGAGCCTTACCCTGCCCCGTGCCGCAAGCCGCTTCGCCTGGTTGCGCAGCGGCTTGCTTTGGCGCACGTTTTTCCTGCTCGCTTTTCTGATCACGGCCAGCATGGCGACCTGGGTCGCCAGTTTCCGTATGGTCGAGCGCACGCCACGCGCCAACCAGATTGCAGCGCAAGTGGTCTCGATCGTCACGCTGACCCGTGCCGCCCTGACCCATTCAGCACCCGACCTGCGGCGTGAACTGCTGTTCGACCTGGCCAGCAACGAGGGGATACGGATCTATGCCCGGGAAGCAACGGACGTCATCCGTCCGCCGGCGGACAATGGCCTGATGACGGTGATCGAGCACGATGTGCGCGCCAGGCTTGGCGCCAGCACCGTGTTTGCCGGCTCGGTGAACAACCTGCCCGGCTTCTGGGTCAGCTTCAGGATAGACGAAGACGAATACTGGCTGGCGCTGGAACGAGAACGGGTGGATCGGGCGTCCGGCGGGCAATGGCTGGGCTGGGTGGCGGTGACGATGCTGCTGTCCCTGCTGGGTGCGGTATTCATTTCACGCCTGATCAACGAGCCATTGGCGCGCCTGACTGCGGCTACCCGTTCCATGGCCAAGGGACAGCCGCCCGAACCGCTGCCGGAAGCCGGGCCGACCGAAATCCGCCAGGCCAACCTCAGCTTCAACCAGATGGTGGACGATTTGCAGCGGGTGGAAAGCGACCGGGCGGTGATCCTGGCCGGCATTTCCCACGACCTGCGCACGCCGATTTCGCGCATGATGCTCGAAGTGGAAATGGCGAAGCTGCCGGATGACGCCCGCCGCGGCATGCAGTCCGACCTGGCGCAAATGGACGCCATCATTGCGCAGTTCCTCGACTATGCCCGTCCGATCGACAGTGCAACCTTTTCGACGCTCGACCTGAGTGCGCTGCTGGCGGAATCCGTCCAGGCCGCCCAGCGCTCACCGGACCTGAAAGTCACCGCGCGCATCCAGCCCCGCGTCCAGGTGCGGGGCAACCCGACCGACCTGCGCCGGGTGATCAACAACCTGCTCGAAAACGCCCGGCGCTATGGACACAAGCCGGGCATCAAGTTCAGCGAAGTCGACGTGAATTGCCGGATTGAAGGACAGGAAGCGGTAGTCGAAATCCGCGACCGCGGACCAGGTGTGCCCGAAGCCGAGATCGACCACCTGCTGCGCCCGTTCACACGGATGAACAGCGCGCGCAGCCAGGCCAATGGCGCGGGGCTGGGGCTGGCAATTGTAGACAGGGTATTGCAGAACCATGGCGCAACGCTGCGGCTGCACAACCGCGAAGGCGGCGGCGGACTGGTGGTGCAGTTCAGGATGCGGGTGGCCTGAGCGGGGCTGCCGAAATCGTAACCGGCCAAGGGTTTCCGGACCCTGGCCTGGCCGCCTACCGCGACCACAGCGCGGACAGGTTCGCTTCAGTGATCCCCGGTAATCGGCCCCTGCTTGAAAAGATTGTCGCGCAATTCTTGATCCATTTTCGGATCCTGCCGGCGTATCCACTCCAGCACCATGGCGGCGTGTTCTTTTTCCTCGTCCCGGTTGTGTTCCAGGATTGCCTTCAGGTCCGGATCGGTGCAGGCGTCAGCCCTTTGGTTGTACCAGTCCACAGCTTCAAGCTCCTCCATCAGCGAGGTGATCGCCCGATGCATGTCCTTGGTTTTCTCGGATAATTTATCCAGCGCTTCGTGGTAACCCTCATTGGCCATTTTCGATTTCCTTTCCTTGGTGAATGAATCCGCCAGCGCACCACAATGGCCAGCCAGGCTAAATGATTATCCTACTCCGACTGCCCAACTCCGCTTTGCGCAGCCCTGATGTTTCATCAAACGATCCTGACCGAACAAACACGGCGTGCTCCTGTCGAATGGTCACGTTCAACGAGGAGAGACCATGCAAGCGCATACTTGGATACTGGTGGCTGATGGCGCAAGGGCGCGAATATTCGAAACCGATCCGCTGGATACACAACAATTGACTGAAATACAGGATTTCGTCAATCCGGCGGCAAAAGGACACGACGCCGCGCTGGAAATGGATCAGCTCGGGCGGTTTTCCAGCGGTGGCCATCACAGTCCTTCGAATACCGGCGAGTCGAAGGAATCGCCGGTGGAACATGCCACCCGGATGTTTTCCAACCAGGTCAGCGACTTCCTCGACCGGGCTTGCGCTGAGCACCGCTACAAGAAGCTGGTATTGGTAGCCTCACCAAAGTTCCTGGGGGCAATCCGGCAAAGCATCAACAAGCAGACCCGGCAACTGGTCGACAAGGAAATATCCAAGGACATTTCCTGGCTGAACGAACATGACATCACGGCCTATGTGAACCACGCCATGACCCTACACTAGCTCGCGCGGCCGGTGATTAGTCAGCAGGCCAGGTCTTGCAGGCCGCGAGGCTCAGCCTGGCGGACGGTACAACAAGGCCACCGCTTCGGCAGCGATGCCCTCCTCCCGCCCCAAAAAGCCGAGCCGTTCATTGGTCTTGGCTTTGATGTTGACCTGGCCTGGCGCGATGTCGAGGTCGCACGCAATGTGCTGCGTCATGGCCGGGATGTGCGGCGCCATTTTTGGCGCTTGCGCAATAATTGTCGCATCGACATTCCCCACCATATAGCCGCACTGCATCACCCTTTTCGCGGCTTCGCGCAGCAACACGCGCGAATCAGCGCCGGAAAATTGCGGGTCGGTATCAGGGAAGTGACGGCCGATATCGCCCAGCCCGGCAGCGCCCAGCAAGGCGTCGGTAATCGCATGCAGCAGCACGTCCGCATCGGAATGTCCGAGCAGGCCGCGGTCGTGCGCAATCGCAACCCCGCCGATGATCAGAGGGCGGCCGGCGACCAGGGCATGGCAATCATAGCCCTGGCCGATGCGGTAAGGAGGTGGATTGATCATTGCGGCATTCCCAGGAATAGTTCGGCCAGCGCGGCGTCTTCCGGCAGCGTGACCTTCATGTTGCACAAGCTGCCCTGGACCAGCAGCGGCTGCAGGCCGAGCGCTTCGATTGCGCTGGCTTCGTCGGTTACCGTCGCCGCGGATGCCAGCGCCTGATGCAGCGCCCGCTGCAACAGGCCACAGCGGAACATCTGCGGCGTTTGCGCCGCCCACAGGCCGGCGCGCGGCAGCGTTGCCTGCACCCGCTGCGCGGCATCGGCTTGCTTCATCGTATCGACCACGGGCAACGCCAGTAATCCGCCGACCGCATCGTCGCCGACTGCGTCGATCAGCCTGGCGACCAGGGCCGGCGTCAGGCCGGGGCGGGCGGCATCATGCACCAGGATCCAGTCATCGGCGGCGCAGCGGTGGCGTATTGCCTGTACACCGTTTTGCACCGACTCCTGGCGGCTGGCGCCGCCCACGCGCAACACGCCCACGCGCGAGCCTGGCCATGCCGCAGCATCGACCAATGCATCGATATAGCCGTCGCCGGCACTGACCACGACGAACACATGCGCGATGTCGGGCGTGCGTACCAGGGCGTCCACCGCATGGGCGAGCATGGGCTTGCCACGCAATGGCAGGTACTGTTTGGGGATGCCGGACTGCATGCGGATGCCGACGCCAGCTGCGGGGATCAGCGCGTAATGACGAGGCATGCGGGGGAAAACGAAGAGATCATTGATCGAAAGCCGGTAGCCCGGCTGGTAGCGCCCGGCTGCAGCAGGCCCGGGCGATGGAATGGAGTGTGTGGGCTATAATCACACCAAGTTTTTTCACTGTCAAATCTGCAAGTACAGCAACATCGCGCTGTCGCGTTTGTTTGACTGGCACCTGACATTATCCGATGTCACAACGCGATGTCTTTCGACCCCAGAAGATCACTCCCAAAAACCGGCCAGCGCTTCGCCCTGCCCGCCCTGCACGGCTCTGCTGATGCGTGGGTGCTGGCACAGGCCGCTGCCGAACTGAAGTCCCAGAAGCGGATGCTTGCCGTCGTGGTGGCCAACGCCACCGATGCGCAGCGCCTGCTGGTGGAAATGCCGTGGTTCGCGCCGCCGGGCGAGGAAGCCGTGCGCTGCCACCTGCTGCCGGACTGGGAAACGCTGCCCTACGATGCCTTCTCGCCGCACCAGGACCTGGTGTCGGAACGGCTGGCCACGCTGTACGAAGTCCAGAGCGGGCGCTGCGACGTGCTGATCGTGCCGGCCACCACCGCGCTGCTGCGCATGGCGCCACCGGCATTCCTGGCCGGCTATACCTTCTACTTCAAGCAGGGCGACACCCTCGATGAAGCCAAGCTCAGGCAACAACTGACCACGGCCGGCTACTCCCATGTCGGCCAGGTCATGTCGCCGGGCGAATATTCGGTGCGCGGCGGGTTGATCGACCTGTTCCCGATGGGATCGCCCCTGCCCTACCGGATCGACCTGTTCGGCGACACCATCGAGACCATCCGCACCTTCGATGCCGACTCCCAGCGTTCGCTCTATCCGGTCAAGGAAGTGCGGCTGCTGCCGGGACGCGAATTCCCGATGGATGAAGCGGCGCGCCAGTCGTTCCGCAGCCGCTGGCGCGAAGTGATCGAAGGCGATCCGTCGCGCTCGACGATCTACAAGGACATCGGCCAGGGAATTCCCACCGCCGGCATCGAGTACTACCTGCCCCTGTTCTTCGATGAAACGGCAACGCTATTCCATTACGTGCCGCAGGACACGACTTTCGCGCTGGTCGGCGATGTCGAGGCGTCGATCAAGCGCTTCTGGAGCGACACCCAGTCGCGCTACCGCTTCCTGAAGTCCGACCGCGAGCGGCCGCTGCTGGAACCGCACGCGCTGTTCCTGACCGACGAAGATTTCTTTACGCTGATGAAGGTGCACGGACGCTGGGTGCTGCAAAAAGACGATGCGCCGTCCGCCATTTCCGCCCCCTTGCCGAATATCGCCGTCAACCGGCGCGCCGACGATCCGCTGATCAACCTGCGCGCCTGGCTGCTCAAAGCCGGCAAGCGGGTGATGCTGTGCGCCGACTCCAACGGGCGGCGCGAAACGCTGCAGCAATACTTTAGCGAGTATGGCCTGGATTTTGCGCTGTGCGACGGCTTCCAGGACTTCGTCACCGGCACTGCAAAAGTCATGCTCGGCGTGGCGCCGCTGCACGACGGTTTTGCCTTGGCCGACGAATCCGGCGCCCTGGCCTTCGTCACCGAAACCGAGCTGTACGCCGGCACCGGACGCCGCGCCGGACGCCGTCGCCAGGAAGGCGCAACCCAGGTCGAAGCGATGGTGCGCGACCTGTCCGAACTCAAGATTGGCGACCCCGTCGTGCACGCCAACCACGGCATCGGCCGCTACATGGGCTTAGTCAGCATGGATCTCGGCGAAGGCCAGACCGAATTCCTGCACCTGGAATATGCCAAGGACGCCAAGCTGTATGTGCCGGTATCGCAACTGCATGTGATCTCGCGCTATTCCGGCGCGTCACCGGAAGACGCGCCATTGCACGCGCTTGGCTCTGGCCAGTGGGACAAGGCCAGGCGTCGTGCCGCGCAACAGATACGCGACACCGCCGCAGAACTGCTGAACCTGTACGCGCGCCGCGCCGCCCGCAAGGGACATTCGTTCGAGTATTCATCGCGCGACTACGAAGCCTTCGCAGAAAGCTTCGGCTTTGAAGAAACTCCCGACCAGTCGGCCGCAATCGACGCCGTGATCAAGGACATGACCAGCGGCCAGCCGATGGACCGCCTGATCTGCGGCGACGTCGGGTTTGGCAAGACCGAAGTGGCCCTGCGCGCAGCCTTCGTGGCCGTGATGGGCGGCAAGCAAGTGGCCATCCTGGCGCCGACCACGCTGCTGGCCGAGCAGCATGCGCAGACCTTCGCCGACCCCTTTGCCGACTGGCCGGTGCGCATCGCCGAATTGTCGCGATTCCGCACCGGCAAGGAAGTCACGCTGGCAATCAAGGGCATGGCCGAAGGCACGATCGATATCGTCATCGGTACCCACAAGCTGCTGTCGGCCGACGTCAAGTTCGCCCGCCTGGGCCTGGTCATCATCGACGAAGAACATCGCTTCGGCGTGCGGCAGAAAGAAGCGCTCAAGGCATTGCGCGCCGAAGTCGACGTGCTGACGCTGACGGCCACGCCGATTCCGCGCACGCTGGGCATGGCGCTGGAAGGCTTGCGCGATTTTTCGATCATTGCCACCGCGCCGCAAAAACGGCTGGCGATCAAGACCTTCGTGCGGGCGGAAAATGAATCCGTCATCCGCGAAGCCTGCCTACGCGAACTCAAGCGCGGCGGCCAGGTGTATTTCCTGCACAATGAAGTCGAGACCATCGAGAACCGGCGCGCCATGCTCAGCGAGCTGCTGCCCGAAGCGCGCATCACGATTGCGCACGGCCAGATGCACGAGCGCGAACTCGAAAAAGTGATGCGCGAATTCGTCAACCAGCGCTTCAACATCCTGTTGTGCACCACCATCATTGAAACCGGCATCGACGTGCCGACCGCCAACACCATCATCATGCATCGGGCCGACAAGTTCGGCCTGGCGCAACTGCACCAGTTGCGCGGCCGGGTCGGGCGTTCGCATCACCAGGCGTATGCCTACCTGCTGGTGAATGACGTGCAGACGCTGGGCAAGCAAGCGCAGCGGCGACTGGACGCGATCCAGCAAATGGAAGAACTGGGCAGCGGCTTTTACCTGGCAATGCACGACCTGGAAATTCGCGGCGCTGGCGAAGTGCTGGGCGAAAACCAGTCCGGCGAAATGACCGAGATCGGTTTCCAGCTGTATTCCGACATGCTCAACCATGCGGTGCATGCGCTGCGCAACGGCAAGGAACCGGACCTGGAATCGCCGCTGGCGAGCACCACGGAAATCAACCTGCATGTGCCGGCGCTTTTGCCAAGCGATTATTGCGGCGACGTGCACGAACGACTGTCGCTGTACAAGCGGCTGGCCAACTGCAAGCAGCAGGCCGCCATCGACGCGCTGCAGGAAGAACTGATCGACCGCTTCGGCAAATTGCCGGACCCGGCGCGCGCGCTGGTGGAAACCCACCGCCTGCGGGTGACGGCCGAGCCGGTGGGCATCATCAAGATCGACGCCCATGCGGAAGCCGCGGTGCTGCAGTTCCAGCCCAATCCGCCGATCGACGCCATGCGCATCATCGAACTGGTACAGAAAAACCGGCATATCCGGCTAAACGGGCAGGACAAGTTGCGCATCACCGCTAAAATGCCGGATCTGGCCAGTCGCGTGGCGCAGCTGCGCGCCACCATCCGCGCGCTGGGCGCTTAGCGGGCAGCAGACCAGCGCCGCCGCACGAACCACCAATCCACAACCTGGCAACGATCCGACCCGAACCGACACACGCATGATCATGAACCTCGTACTGCAAAGTCCCGCACCCGCCCCGGCCGCGATGGAACGCCTGGCGGCGATGGCCGGCGCCAGGCGCCGCATCATGCTGGGCGCAGCGGCAATGCGCTGCGAAGACGTCGATTGCAGTGCGGCGCAGAAAGCCGAACTGTATGCCGCCGCGCTGGAGGCGCAGATCGATGCCACGCTGGTGCCTGCCGGCCGGCGGCTGAACGATTTCGGCCTGGTCGCCATGGACATGGATTCCACGCTGATCACGATCGAATGCATCGACGAGATTGCCGACATGCAGGGGCTAAAGCCACAAGTCGCGGCGATCACCGAAGCGGCGATGCGCGGCGAAATCGAATTCCGTGAAAGCCTGGCACGACGCGTCGCGCTGTTGAAGGGCCTGGATGCGAGCGCGCTGGAGCAGGTTTATCGTGAGCGGCTGCAACTGTCGCCCGGTGCGCAAGCGATGCTCGATGCCGTGCGCCAGGCCGGGCTCAAGACGCTGCTCGTCTCAGGCGGCTTCACCTACTTCACCGACCGCATGAAAACCCGGCTGGCGCTGGATTTCACGCATTCCAACGTGCTTGATATTGCGGATGGCAAACTGACCGGCCGCCTGGCTGGCGACATCGTCGATGCTGATGAGAAAAAAGCGACGGTATTGCGCACCTGCGCGACAATCGGCATCCGGCCCGAGCAGGCGATTGTCATGGGCGACGGCGCCAATGACCTGCCGATGATGGGCATTGCCGGACT
>NZ_JAUSNH010000145.1 GCF_030645335.1 Lacisediminimonas sp.
CGCCCGGACGCGCCGGTCCGGGCGGTCCTGATTACTTCTGGCCGGCCTTGTTGAAACGGACCACGTCTTCTTCCAGCAGCTTGATGATCGGGCCACGTACCGGGTCAGACTTCATCCGCTGCCATACGCCTTTCTGGGCCAGGTCTTTCATCTTTTGCAGTTCGGCTGGTGGCATGACCGTGACGACGGCCGCTTTCTTCAGCGCATCCAGGCTGTCCTGCTGGTTTTTGACGTTGGCCACGTCGGCGAACTTGATGGTGTCGGCGGCTGCCTTGGTGACTGCTGCCTGCAGATCCTTTGGCAGGCCGTCATACCAGCGCTTGCTGACCATCATGATCGACATGAATGCGAAGTGCCCGGTGATGGTGTAGTACTTGGCGGCTTCATGCAGCTTCATCTTGAAGATGACGTCCGGCGGATTTTCCATGCCGTCCAGCGTGCCTTGCTGCAGCGAGGTATAGACTTCGCCGAGTTCCATTGGCCGGGCCACTGCGCTCCAGTCCTGGTAAGCGCCAACCCGTGGCGGCGATGGAATCACGCGGAATTTCTTGCCGGAGATGTCTTCGAGCTTGGTGATCGGGAAGCGGGTCAGGAAACTCTGCGGGCCAATGCCGTGGAAGCCGAGGACGTGGATGCCTTTCTTCTCGGCCTGCGCCATCATGGCCTTGGCGGCCGTGCTCTGCGCAGCGAAAGCGGTCATTTTGTCTGGCGCGCCAGGCAGCAGGAAGGGCATGTCGAAGGCCGACAGTTCCGGCACGATCGACGACACAAAGCCAGCCGGCAGGATCATGCCGTGCAGGGAGCCGGCTTGCAGTGCGCCGAACATCTGGGCATTGGTGCCCAGCGATTCACCGTGGCGCGCCGAGGCCTTGATGCGGCCGCCCGAATAGGTGGTCATCAGTTCAGCGAACTTGTCGTTGTTGGCTGCCTGCGTGTCATTGGCCGTTGCGTTGCCAACCAGGACGTTCAGCGATGTCTGTGCTTGCGCAACAGGCAGGGTGAACAACAGCGATGCCGCTACCATCAGCGACTTGAAAAGTGGTGTCATTGCGTCTCCTCCGTAAAATTTCAGAATCGGGAAACCAGTTTCCCGGACATTTGCCACTGAACCGATAATGCCAGCCGCGGCGATTCTTTACTACTTGTTATGTGGTCCTGATTTGTTGCTGATTGATTGCCGATGTGCTGCTGCTGTACTCCCGAAACCGCCATCAAGCCTTGATCAGCTCGATGCCGTTGACGTTCTGTGGAATCGACATTTCCCTGCAATCGGGCGCCACGATCAGCGGCGCCGCGGTTTTTTCCTGCACCGCCGCCGCGCTCATGCCCGGTGCTGTCTCGCGCAATACCAGGCCTTCGGGGGTGACGTCGATCACGGCCATGTCGGTGTAAATGCGGCGCACGCAGCGTGGCGCGGTCAGCGGCAGGCTGCAGGTGCCCACGATTTTCGGTGCGCCCTTGTTGGTGACATGGGTCATTGCAATCATCACGTTGTCCACGCCAAACGCCAGGTCCATGGCGCCGCCGACGCCGGGCACGTTTTCGCCGGGCGTGCTCCAGTTGGCGAGGTCGCCATTGGCAGCGACTTCAATGGCGCCCATCACCGCATGCGTGATATGCCCGCCGCGGATCATCGCAAACGACAGCGCATGGTCGAATACCGTCGCGCCCGGGCGCAGCGTAATGAATTCCTTGGTGGCGTTGACCAGGTCCGGATCTTCCTCGCCGGAGCGGGCCATCAGGCCCACACCGAGCACGCCGTTTTCGCTGTGGATGAAAATGTCCTGCTCGGGCGCCAGGAACTCCGGCACCAGGGTAGGAATCCCGATGCCCAGGTTGACGTAGCTGCCGTCCGGCAGGTCCTGTGCAACCCGATAGGCAATGCCATAACGTGTAAGGATCATCATGCGCTCGCTTTTTTCGGTGGGGCGAACAATTTCGGGTGACGGCTGGCCTGCACCAGCCGGTCAACAAAAATCCCCGGTGTATGGACTTCTTCCATGCCCAGGTCGCCGACCTGCACCAGTTCGTCCACTTCGGCAACCACGGTCTTTGCTGCGGTGGCCATGATCGGATTGAAGTTGCGCATCGCCAGCCGATACACCAGGTTGCCCAGGCGGTCGCCGCGGTGCGCCTTGATGAAGGCAAAGTCGGCCCGCAGCGGCAGCTCGAATACATATTCACGGCCTTCGATGACGCGCGTTTCGCGCCCGCGCGCCAGTTCGGTACCGGCCGCGGTCGGCGTATAGAAGCCGCCCAGGCCCGCACCGGCAGCGCGAATGCGCTCGGACAGCGTTCCCTGCGGGATCAGCTCCAGCTCGATCTCGCCCTTCAGGTAACGGTCGCGGAAGGAGGTTGACCCTGCGCCGTTGGGAAAGGACGCAATCAGCTTGCGCACCCGGCCGTCGAGGATCAGCCCGCCGAGCGAAAAATCGCCGCCGCCAGCGCCGTTATGGATGATGCACAGATCGCGCGCACCTTGTTCGCGCAGCGCCTCGATCAGGCGGCCCGGCACACCGGGATCGCCAAAGCCGCCGATCATGATGGTGGCGCCGTCGAATACGTCGGCGACGGCTTGCGCGCAATCCTGCACAGTCTTGTCGATCATGTCCTTGCCCTCGCGTGCGCCAGCTTTCGCCGGCTCATTGCCTGCTGCATCAGAGTACCTCGCCGGTTGCCAGCACCGCCGTCGACTGGCTCGCCATCGAGTTACCGCCATTGCCATTGACCACCGCCGTTTTGGCGCCGGGTACCTGGCGTTCGCCGCATTCGCCGCGCAACTGCCGCACCGCCTCAATGGTGGCAAACGCACCATACATGTTCGGATGGACGCATGACAAGCCGCCACCGTTGGTGTTGACCGGGAAACTGCCGCCTGGGCCGATTGCGCCATTCTCGACAAACGCGCCGCCTTCACCCTTCTTGCAAAAGCCCAGGTCTTCCAGCGCCATGATGGTGTTGATCGTAAACGCATCATAAATCTGCGCCACGTCAATGTCTTTGGGGCCGAGGCCAGCCATCTCGTAAGCCCGCGCGCCGGATTCCGCCGACGGTGACACCGTCAGGTCGCGCATGCCGGTGACCGAGCGATGCCAGACGGCGGTTGCGTTGCCCATGATGAACACGGCTTTTTTCTTCAGGTCGCGCGCACGGTCGGCGCGGGTCATGACATAAGCGGCCGCACCGTCAGTGACCAGGCAGCAATCGTAGGCGGTGAACGGGTCGCTGATCATGCGCGCCTTGAGCACGGTATCGATATCGAGCGGGTCCCTGGAGAACGCTTCCGGATTCAGGCGCGCCCAGCCGCGCGCAGCAACTGCCACTTCGGCCAGGTGGCGGCGCGTGGTGCCGTATTCATGCATGTGGCGCGCAGCGATCATGGCATAGGAAGAAGGCGGGTTGAACGGCTGGTACGGCCGGTCGAACGGATCCGGGTCCAGCAAATTGCGCGCCGCCGTGCGTTCCTTGCGGCCGAATGCTGCGGTGCGTTGCGTGCTGCCGTAGCAGACCAGCACAGCGTCGCAGATGCCTGCTTCCAGCGCCAGCATGGCCGGCAACTGGTGCGCCACGAAGGCCGAGCCGCCGATATTGGTGCCTTCCACGAATTTCGGCCGCAGGCCGAGGCATTCAGTGACATTCAGCGGCCACATTGCCGAGTTCAGGTTGGCGGTGCACAGGCCGTCGATATCCTTCATCGTCAGGCCGGCGTCTTCGACTGCCGCCTTGGCGGCCAGCGACAGGATTTCCAGTTCGCTCATGCCGGGTGCTTCGCCGCAACCGGCCGTGCCGACGCCGACGATCGCTACCTTGCCACGCAAGTCTTTGGGGCTCATTTCGATTCCTCCGCCGTAAACACGACCAGCCCGGCGCCGTTATTGTCGATCACTTTTGCGCGTACCCGCATGCCGATCTTGACGTCGGCTGGCGGCGTGCCGTCGACCCGGCTCATCATGCGCACGCCTTCATCGAGTTCGATGATGGATACGTTGTAGTCGCCGCCCGCTTCCGGCTTGCGGCGCACGGTGGTGAGCGAGTAGACCTCGCCGGTGCCTTTCGGGGTGTCCCATTCGAGGGCGGTGCTGCTGCAATGCGGGCACACCGCGCGTGGATAGAACACATGCTTGTTGCAGCTGGTGCAGTGCTGCAGCAGGAAGCGGCCTTCGTTCAGTGCGGCCTGGTAGGCGGCTTCGGGGCCTGGGGGTTTGGTCTGGATGGCTTCCATGGGGGGGTGTACCTGTCGTCGTGAGGGGATCCGGGGCCTTCTGCGCGGAGGGGCGCGGGAATGCGGATCGGCTCGTTGCTGGTTGAACGGCTGGGGTGTTGGTTGCTTGGGGAAGCGGGCTAACGGCGCCTTGGGTGGGCGTGGGGGGATACGGTGATTTGATACATTTGTTGTGCTCCTGACATGTTCTTGGCTGCTTGGTGCTTTGGGTGGCGAAGGTTTTTTCGCACCCTAGTATTGGGCTTTGTTATGCCGGATAGATTGGAGGGAGAATTAATTAGACACAATCCACTAAAACTCACGGGCTGTTAGGAAAACTCACGCGGTTTTTGGGCGGGCCTCCTTGAGGAGGCGGGGGTTGGCGTGATGTCGAGGGCGTTGTTGTCTCTGGGCGCTTCTCATCAACTGATGAGAGTTTGAAGTGAGTGGCTGCTAACATGATTGGGCGTTTGGTGGCCTGCTCCTGGGAGGTTTTGTTTTGGTTTGCTTTGGTTGTTTGCTTCGGGGTTTTTTAATCGGGTTTTATTTATTTTGTTGTTAAGCGGGGTGTGCGCCCCCGCGGGCGCGTAACTTTCTTTTTGGCGCGCCAAAAAGAAAGTCACCAAAGAAAAAGGCGCTAAAACCCATTTGGCTAACCGGACCACGAACGGCAACTCGATTCGGGCTCTCGATCACGTTGTTTTGCCGGTTCACTCCGGGATGCGGCAAATCGTGGTTTCTCTCAGTGGATCAGCCAACCCGCTCCACTTACTTTCCTTAGTGTTTTGGCCGTGGAGACGCTAATTGGCTTTGTAGAAGCTGAGGTTTCGGATTATCGGCGGACGTCAAACTAATTTGTTTGAGCCACAGGTATTATTAATATCTACAATCTGGTGGTATTGATATTGGGCTGCTCCCGATCCTCCTGCAGCGCAACTACAGCTACGACTACTGCTATGGCTATGGCCATAGCCACGGCCAGGGCCACAGCCACAGCTACGGCCACGGCCGCACGCAATTCCCCTTCTAACCCGATTAACCCTTCGCAATCTGATTGTTTTCGTCATCCCACCCGAGACCATTGCTTCTACGAAGCCAATTAGCGTCCCCACGGGTAAAAAACTAAGGAAAGTAAGTGGAGTGGGTTGGCTGATCCACTGAGAAAACTCACGCGTTGCCGATTCTCAGCGTGAAACGGCAACTCTAATTGTTCGAGAGCTCGAATCGAGTTGCCTATCGCGGCGCGATTAGCCAAATGGGTTTTAGCGCCCTTTTTCTTTGGTGACTTTCT
>NZ_JAUSNH010000154.1 GCF_030645335.1 Lacisediminimonas sp.
TCAACGAAAACATGGCGTCGGCGGCCAAGGCTTATGTCAGCGAGAAGGGCGAGAATCCGAAGTCGTGCGCGCTGGTCGGTTTTGGCGGCGCCGGGCCGGTCCATTCCTGCGACCTGGCGGCCCGCCTTGGCATCGACACCGTGCTGATTCCACCGCGTGCCGGCGTGGCTGCAGCATTCGGCATGATCGTCGCCCCCGTGGCTTATGACGCAGTGCGCTCGCACCGCGTGCTGTTTGGCCGGGTGACCGCGCAGGAGCTGGACGCGCTGCATCGCGAGATGGCTGCCGAATGTGAAACCCGCCTGCCCAAGACCGTCAATACCGCTGCAGTCAGGTACGAGTACAGCGTCGACATGCGCTACCTGGGGCAGGGCTACGACGTCAATGTGGTGTTTGCTCCCGGCAGCACGCATGAAGAGACGCTGGCGGCGATCCGCAGCGGTTTCGAGCGCGCCTACCTGAAACTGTATGGCCGCATCTATCCCGACCTGGCGCTGGAGTTGATGACATTCCGGCTGTCGGCCAGCGCCCAGCGCAAAGTGGCGCTGATGGACGGCGTGCGCTCCACTGCCAGCACCGACGGCAAGACCGGCACCCGCCAGGCTTACTGTCCGCGCCTGCGCACCTGGATGCCGTTTTCGGTCCACCGGCGCGACCGCATCGCGGTGGGCATGGTGTTGCCAGGGCCGGCGATCATCGAAGAAGACGAGTCGACCACGGTGGTGCCCAGCGGCGCCACACTGTTTATCGATGAGCACGGCAGCCTGATCGTCAAGCTGGCGCGTACACCGGAACATGTCCAACAGGCAGGGAAATGATCATGAATGCATCCAATTCAAACGCGATTGACCCGATCACGCTGGAAATGCTGTGGCGGCGGCTGGTTTCCGTCGTCGGTGAACTCGGCTCGACCTTGCGCCGGACTTCGTTCTCGACCGTGGTGCGCGATATCGGCGACTACGGCTGCGCCGTGTTCGACGCCGATGCCCGCTTACTGGCGCAGACGCCCGACAGCACGCCCGGCCTGTGCGGCCCGCTCGGCGCCATGCTGCGCAACATGCTGGACGCGCATCCGCCGGCGACGCTGGAAGAAGGCGACATCCTGATCGGCAACGACCCGTGGGCCGGCAGCGGCCACCACAATGACGTCAGCATCATGCTGCCGATCTTTCATCACGGCCGGCGCATCGGCTACGTGATGACCTGCTGCCATCATGTCGATATCGGCGGACGCCGTGCGACCACGGAGAGTCGCGACAATTACGAAGAGGGCCTGCGCATCCCGATGCTGAAGTATTACCGCAAGGGCGAAATCAACTGCGACGTGCTGGCCTTCATCGAAAGCAACGTGCGCTCGCACCAGACGGTGGTCGGCGATATCGGCGCCCAGGTTGCCGCCTGCCACGTCGGCGCCGAGCGCATGCGCGAAATTTGCTTCGAAATGGAATGGCAGGACGTGCAGGGACTGGCCGACGAGATCGTTCGCCGCAGCGAAGAGGTCACCCGTGCCGAGATCCGCAAGCTGCCCAACGGCACCTATACGCATGAAGCCAAGATCGACATCGTCGGTGGCGAAACCCTGGTCATCCGCACCGCCGTCACGATCAATGACGAAGACATCGTGGTCGATTTCAGCGGCAGTTCCGCCCAAGTCAAGCCGGCCATCAATTGCACGCTGACTTATACCGCGGCCTATACCGTGTTCGGCGTGATTTGCCTGTTGAACTTGCCGGTGGCAGTCAATGAAGGCACCTTGCGCCCGATTCGCGTGGTGGCCGAAGAAGGCAGCGTGCTCAACTGCACCTTCCCGGCGCCGGTATTCGGTCGCACCGCGATCGGCAACTTCCTGCCGGACCTGGTGTACCAGGCGATTGCACCAGCGGCGCCGGACCGCATCTGTGCCGGCGCTGGCGCCACGCCGATGTGGGGCCAGTACATGTTCGGCAAGCGCCGCGATGGCGCTGACTTTGCGCCATTCAATGTGTCCAGCGGCGGGCTCGGCGCGCGGGCGGCGCAGGACGGCGTCTCCTGCCTGGCCTTTCCCTACAACGTCGGCAATACGCCTGCTGAAGTGATCGAGAGCGAAGTGCCGATGATCGTGGAAGAGCGCTCGCTGTGGCAAGACTCGGCCGGACCGGGCCGCTTCCGCGGCGGCTTTGGCCAGAAATATGTGTTGCGCATGCTGGAGGGGGACCTCGGTCCGGTGGGCGAAGTGCTGGCCAGTTTCCGTGGCGGTCGCTTCATTTATCCGCCTTCCGGCGTGCTGGGCGGTGGCGATTCACCCAACGGATTCTTAAGCATTCGCGGTACCAGCGACGATGCCGGCCGCCATGTGATCGTGCGTGCCGGCGACCGTATCGTCAGCCATATCCCTGGCGGCGGCGGTTATGGCGATGCACGTGAACGCGATCCTGCGATGGTGAAAAAGGATTTGCAGAATGAATTGATTTCGCCGGAGCATGCGCGCAAGTATTATGGGTATTCCGACGCCTGACGACGCGCTTGCCCGACCTGCAAGCCCGCTGGCCGGGCTGGCAGGGTTTTCCGCATTGCGCTCGATTGCATCAAGTTTCAGGGCATACCATGCTGCATCGTTCCATCGATTTCAAACCGCCGCATTCCGCCACATCCCGCTGCATCACGATACTTTTGGAGAGACTGATGAATGTCCGTAAAAAACTGGCTGTTCTGCTCGCGCTGGCCGGCATGCTGGGCTTTGCCGCACCAGTCGCCGTCGCGCAGGAAAACTATCCGAGCAAGCCGATCAAGCTGATCGTGCCCTGGACCACGGCCGGCACGGTCGATATCGTCGCGCGCGGCCTGGCCGAGCGCCTGTCCGTCAAGCTCGGCGTGCCGGTGGTGGTCGAGAACAAGGCCGGCGCCACTGGCCAGATCGGTTCGCTGATGGTGTCGCAGTCGCCGCCGGATGGCTACACGCTGCTGGTGATGTCGACCACGGTGCATACCGTGTCGCCCAATTTTTCGCGCACGTTCCCGTTTGACCCGATCGATGATTTCACGCCGATCTCGCAAGTGGTGACCTTCCCGTACGCGATGGTGGTGGCCGCCAACAGCCCTTATCGCACGGTGGCCGACCTGGCTGCTGCCGCCAAAAAAGAACCCGGCAAGATTGCCTACGGATCGTTCGGCATCGGCAGCGCGCCGTTCCTGATGAGCGAGTTGTTTGCCAATTCCACCGGCACCAAGCTGTTGCATGTGCCGTACAAGGGCGCTTCGCAGGCGCTGACCGATTTGATGGGCGGGCAGATCCAGTTCTTCATCGATTCGCTGCCATCGCCGCTGGGCCAGATCCGTGGCGGAAAGTTGCGCGCGTTGAGCGTGACGACTGCCAAGCGTTCCACCACGCTGCCTGACGTGCCGACCATGGGCGAGACGCTTCCCGGCTTTGATGCGATCGCCTGGCTGGGCATTGCCGCGCCGCCAAAAACGCCGAAGGCGGTGGTGCAGAAAATCCATGCCGCGCTCACTGAAATCGCTGCCCAGCCGGACTATGGCACCCGCCTGCGCGACATGGGCCTGGAGCCGGTCGCTAGTCCGTCGCCGGAGCAGTTCCGCAGTTTCCTGGTGCAGCAAAAGCAGTATTGGGGCGATTTCATCCGCAAAGCCAACCTGCCGATGGTGAACTGACAAACCGAAACGACAAAAGGGTTTCACTTGCAACGTTATCAGCTTTATATCGACGGTAAACGGTGCGACCCGTCGTCCGGCGTCTGGTTCGATTCCATCGAGCCCTACTCGGGCCTGGCATGGGCCGAGATACCGCGCGCGACACCGGTCGATGCCGATGCCGCCGTGCAGGCAGCGCATCGCGCCTTCCTGTCCGACGGCTGGAGCGGTCTGACTGCCACCGCACGTGGCGCACTGTTGCGGCGGCTGGC
The DNA here is from genome assembly GCF_030645335.1 of Lacisediminimonas sp. Taxonomy (GTDB): domain Bacteria; phylum Pseudomonadota; class Gammaproteobacteria; order Burkholderiales; family Burkholderiaceae_D; genus Lacisediminimonas. Next base: position 3,900 of record NZ_JAUSNH010000154.1, read on the forward strand.
CGGATTGATCGAGCGCGACGCCGAACGGCTCGGCGCCATCGAGCAGCGCGACAACGGCAAGTTGATTGCCGAAGTCGCGCCGCAAGTGCGCGGGATTGCGCAGTGGTTCTATTACTACGCCGGGCTGGCCGACAAGGTCTGCGGCAGCGTGGTGCCGATGCCGCGCAAGGATGTTTTCAATTACACCAAGTACGAACCGCTGGGCGTGGTGGTCGCCATCACACCGTGGAATTCGCCCCTGGCGCTGACCGCCTGGAAGATGGCGCCGGCGCTGGCTGCCGGCAACACCATCGTCATCAAGCCGTCGGAATTTACGTCAGCGTCGCTGCTTGAATTGGCCGCCCTGTGCGAGGAGGCCGGCTTTCCGCCTGGCGTGGTGAACGTCGTCACCGGATTCGGCGCTGAAGTCGGCGACGCGTTGGTGCGCCATCCGCTGACGGCCAAGATTGCCTTTACCGGTGGTGACGCCGGCGGACGCATCGTCAACCTGGCCGCTGCCGCCGACTTCAAGAAAGTGACGCTGGAGCTGGGCGGCAAGTCGCCCAATATCGTGTTTGCCGACGCCAACATGGACGAAGCGTTGAAGGGCGCGGTCGCCGGTATTTTCTCGGCCTCCGGCCAAACCTGCCTGGCCGGATCGCGCTTGCTGTTGCAGGCGTCTATCCACGATCAATTCGTCGAGCGCCTGGTGGCGCTGGCAAAGTCGGCCCGCATCGGCGACCCGTCGTTGCCGCACACGCAAGTGGGACCGATCGCGACCCGGCCGCAGTGGGAAAAAATCCTGGCCATGATCGCCATGGCCAAGGAAGACGGCGCAGTATGCGCGCTCGGCGGCCATGCGCTGCAGGGCGAGGGCTACGGCCAGGGCCAGTTCATTGCGCCGACCATTTTCACCGGCGTCACCAACGACATGCGCATCGCGCAACAGGAAGTGTTCGGTCCGGTATTGTGTGTGCTGAAGTTCGACGACGAGGACGACGCCATCCGCATCGCCAACGATGTGCAGTATGGGCTGGCGGCAGGCGTCTGGACCCAGGACCTGCATCGCGCCTTCACTTGCGTGGACCGGATCCGCGCCGGCACCATCTGGGTCAATAACTACCGCGCGACCAGCTTCGCCACACCGTTTGGCGGTTACAAGCGCAGCGGCATCGGGCGCGAAGGCGGCATGGAAGCGATCAAGGAATACCTGCAAGTCAAGAGCGTCTGGATCACCACCAGACCCAATCGCGCCAACCCTTTCGTCACGGGCTGACATGGACTTTGACCTCTGCGAAGAGCATCGCACTTTCGTCGATTCGGTACGCCGCTTCGCACAAGACAAGCTTGCTGCCGGCGCATTGCAGCGCGCGCATTCGCCGGCCTACCCGCAAGACGTCGCAGCAATGCTGGCCGAACAGGGCTTGCTCGGCATTGCCTTTGCGCCCGAGCATGGCGGCCAGGGCGGCACGCTGATGCATGCAGTGCTGGCCATACAGGAAGTGGCGCTGGCCTGCCCGAAGAGCGCCGACATTGTCCAGGCCGGCAATTTCGGGCCGATACGGACCTTTGTCGAATATGCCAGCGACCAACAAAAGCAGCGCTTCCTGCCCGGCCTGTTAAGCGGCAAGACCCTGATTGCGCTGGGCATGAGCGAGCCCGACGCCGGCTCGGCCGTGACCGAACTCAAGACCAGTGCCAGGGCGGATGGCGACGACTTCATCATCAACGGCAGCAAGGTGTTTTCCACCCATAGCCCATCGGCCGACCTGTTCCTGGTTTATGTGCGCTTCGGTCCCGGTGTCGACGGCATCGGGTCGGTACTGCTTGAACGCGGCACGCCCGGGTTTTCGATCGGTTCGCCGTCTGCATTCATGAGCGGCGAGGAATGGTCGCAACTGTACTTTGACGAATGCCGGATTCCGGCGGCCAACGTGTTGCTGGGGCAGGGCGGATTCAAAAAGCAGATTGCCGGTTTCAATGTCGAGCGTCTTGGCAACTCCTCGCGCTCGCTGGCGCTGGGCCGCTACTGCTTCAATGTGGCGCGCGAACATGCGCTCACGCGCAAACAGTTCGGCCGCGCGCTGTGCGAGTTCCAGGGCCTGCAATGGAAGTTTGCCGAGATGGCATTGAAGCTCGAATCCGCGCAACTGATGCTGTACCGCGCCGCCATGGAAGGCGAGCATGGCTTGCCGTCGGCGCAATCCACCGCGCTGGCGAAACTGGCCTGCAACCAGGCTGGCTGGGAAGTCGCCAATGATGCAATGCAGGTGATGGGCGCGATGGGTTACAGCCGGGAATCGCTGGTCGAATACTGCGTGCGGCGCACGCGCGGCTGGATGATCGCCGGCGGTTCGATCGAAATGCTGAAGAACCGGATTGCCGAGGGCGTGTTCGGGCGATCATTTTCGCAGCGTGAGGCCAAGCCGAAATGACCATCATGAACGCGATATGGTGAAGTCACCCTGTCGTGCGATCGCCACTGTTGATTGCATCGGATTGAATGCCATGAAAGCCGCCATCCATCCTGACCAGCACCATCATGACTGAGACCGGGCAGCCATCCAACGCCGGGTCCGGCTTGCGCATCGCGCTGCTGTCGCCGCGCAGCGTGGCGCTGGTGGGGGCGTCCGACGACCCGGCAAAAACCGCCGGCCGGCCGCTGGCTTTCCTGCGTCGCGCCGGCTATGCCGGCCGCATCTATCCGGTCAATCCAACGCGCAAGACGGTGCAAGGGGAACCGGCCTGGCCGTCTCTGGCCGCTTTGCCCGAAGTGCCGGACCATGCCTACATACTGACCCCCACGCAGTCCGTGCTTGCGGCGGTGGAGGAATGCGCCGCTGCCGGTGTGCCGGTAGTGTCCATCCTGGCCAGCGGGTTTTCCGAAGCCGGCCCGGCGGGATGGGCGCGCGAGGATCAGTTGCGCGCCATCTGCGCGCGCACCGGTATCCGCATCCTCGGGCCGAGCAGCCTGGGGCTGGTCAACGTCGCCGAGAGATTGATCCTGTCGGCGAATGCCGCATTTGCCGAACCCGGCATGCCGGTGGGCGACATCTTCGTTGCCTCCCACAGCGGCAGCATGCTGGGTGCGCTGGTATCGCGCGGCATGGAGCGCGGCATCGGCTTTGCCGGCCTGGTCTCGGTCGGCAGCGAAGCTGACTTGTGCATCGGCGAAATCTGCGCGGCGACGCTGGATGATCCCGGCATCGGCGGCTACCTGCTGTTCCTGGAGACGATACGCAAGGCGCCGGCACTGCGCGCTTTCGCACTGGCTGCTGCCGCCGCCGGCCGGCCGGTGATTGCCTACAAGCTGGGGCGCAGCGCCGCGGCTGCGGAACTCGCCATTTCGCATACCGGCGCGTTGGCCGGCGAAGACGATGTGGCCGACGCTTTCCTGAGAGACTGCGGCATTGCCCGCGTCGAGTCGCTCGAAGCGCTGATCGAAGGCTTGCCCCTGCTGCGCCGGATGCCGGCCCGGGCGCAGGCCGGCCGGCCCGGACGGGTCGGCGTGGTGACCACCACCGGCGGCGGGGCGGCCATGGTGGTAGACCAACTTGGGGTGCGCGGTGTCACACTGGAGCCGCCTTCAGCCACCACCTTTGCGCGCTTGGCGCATGCCGGTGTCACGGTCGCGCCGGGCCGCATGGTCGACCTGACGCTGGCGGGCACGCGCTATGACATCATGAAAGCAACGCTGGACGTCATGCTGTCGGCGCCTGAGTTCGACCTGGTTGTCGCCGTGGTCGGATCGTCGGCGCGCCACCAGCCGGAATTGGCGGTGCGGCCCATTGTCGACAGCGACGACGGCAAGCGGCCACTGGCCACCTTCCTGGTGCCCGCCGCGCAACAGGCGCTGCAATTGCTGACCCAGGCCGGCGTGCCCAATTTCCGTACGCCCGAGGCCTGCGCCGATGCGATTGCGGCAGCCTTCGCCCGCCGACTTCCGCGCGCCTTGCCGCACGCCGCCGAGCTGCCCTTGTTGCTGCACAGGCGCGAAGTGGGCGGTGAGTTGGAAGGGGACGGGGACGATGGCGGCCAGGCCAGCAGCGCTGGCATGCTCGACGAACTCGCTTCCTATGCGCTACTCGACCGGCTCGGCGTGCCGCGCGCCGATTGTGCCGTCATCCATCCTGGGGCAGCGCCGCAAGACGCGGTCCTGGCGCATGGCTTGCCGTATCCGCTGGTCGCAAAATTGCTGTCAGCCGAAGTCGCCCACAAGACCGATGTCGGTGGCGTCGTATTGAACATTGGCGACCAGGCCGGCCTGGCGCAAGCCGTCGCCACCATCACCGCCAATATTGCCCAACGGCGTCCGGGAACCGACGCCAGCCGCATCCTGTTGCAGCCAATGGCCTGCGGGCTGGGCGAAGTGCTGATCGGCTACCGTGTGGATCCGCAGGTCGGGCCGATCGTGATGCTGGCCGCTGGCGGCGTGCTGACCGAAATCTACCGCGACCGCAGCGTGCGGCTGGCGCCGGTCACGCTCGATATCGCCCATGAAATGATTGCCGAGGTCAAGGCGCTGCGCGCACTTGCCGGTTATCGCGGCAAGCCCGCTGGCGACCTCGATGCGCTGGCGTGCGCGCTGGTGGCCTTGTCGGCGCTGGCCGGCGATCCGGATGTGGCCGAAGCCGAAGTCAATCCATTGCTGGTCCGCGCAGCCGGACAAGGGGTGCTGGCGGTGGACGCGGTGGTGCGCCTGGCGCAGCGTTCGCCCGCGCACGAGGCGACGGCGACTGCCCGGGGCGCGATGGCCGCCGATCCTGAGCAGGGTTCGCCGCTCGATTCGGCGATTGACCCCGCAGCCGATTGACAGCGCCAGCAGGTCGGTCTTAGACTCCTTTGAACGTGTTCTGTCTTACAGAAGCATATTCTGTCCAATAGAACTTGGCGGGCCGACGCTTCAATGCGCCGGCAATCAATTGCGATGCTGTATTGCCGCATCGGCCCACGCGGCCAGCCTCGCATGAATGCAACGGGAAATGGGAAATCGCTCGATGGGCAGCAAGCCGAAGGTATTGATTGCAGGTGCGGGATTGGGTGGCTTATGTGCGGCGGCGGCGCTGTTGCAGCGCGGCTTCGATGTGGAAGTCTACGAGCAGGCCGCTGAACTGAAGGAGGTCGGCGCCGGCGTGCAGCTGTCGCCCAACGGCACTTGTGTCATGCACGACCTGGGCCTGGACGAGCCGTTGCAGGAGTGGGGCTTCGAGCCGGCCGGCAAGGAGATCCGCTTGTGGGATACCGGCCAGACCTTCAAGCTGTTCGACCTCGGCGCCGAGGCGCGCGAGCGCTATGGCTTCCCTTACATGATGATGCACCGCGCCGACCTGCACCGGATACTGGCCGATGAAGTCATTCGGCTAAAGCCCGATGCCATCCACCTGAATGCGCGCTGCAGCGGTTTTGAGCAGCATGCCGGCGGCGTGCGGCTAGTGATGGAGGACGGCAGCGTGGCCAGTGGCGACGTGCTGGTCGGCGCAGATGGCCTGCACTCGCGCGTGCGCCAGCAAATGCTGGGTCCGCACAAGGCGACCTTCACCGGCGGCTTCGCCTGGCGCGGCGTGATCCCGATGAATCGCCTGCCGGCACGGCTGGCGCAGCCGGTGGGCGCCAACTGGGTGGGCCCGAACGGCCACATCATCCTGTATCCGGTGCGGCGCGGCGAGTTGATGAATTTTGTCGGCCATGTGGAACGCGATGACTGGCAAATCGAATCCTGGACCGAGGTCGGCACCGTGGAAGAATGCCTGGCCGATTTCCCCGGCTGGAGCGACGACATCCGGGAAATGATCCGCAACATTGAAGTGCCCTTCAAATGGGCGCTGTTCCTGCGCGAGCCACTGGACAAGTGGGGCGAGGGCCCGGTGACCCTGCTGGGCGACGCCTGCCATGCCACGCTGCCTTACCTGGCGCAGGGCGCCAACATGGCACTGGAAGATGCACTGGTGCTGGCGCGCGCGCTGGATCAATATCAAAGCGACCCGGCGCTGGCGCTGCGCCGCTATGAAGACGCCCGGCGCGAGCGCACCACGCGCATTGTCAACCGCTCGGCCGACAACCTGAATCGCTTCCATAACGATGCGCTGGCCGATCCGCTGCTCGCCGCAGCCTATGCCGAAAAAGAATGGCATCCGGACCGGATTCGCGAGCGTTATGAATGGCTGTTTCGCTACAACGCAGCGACGGTGCCGATCTGACTTTGCGCCGAGCGCTTGCGTCGCTCGCCAGCGCCACGCCGGGTTTTGCATTTCCAACAGGTCCAGACTTTCCAACTTAACGATTCGATCCGGGAGAACGCAGCATGAACAAAATCAGGGCTGGCATCAGCATGTTCCTCGTCGTGGCCGGGAGCCTGGCCGCGCAGGCCATGGCGCAGGGCAGTGCGGGATATCCGAAAGAGCCGATTCGCTTCATTGTTGCGTTCCCGCCTGGCGGCGGCACGGATGTGGTCGCGCGCATCGTCGGCCTGCATCTCTCCAAATCGATCGGGCAGCCGGTGGTGGTCGAGAACCGCGCTGGCGCCAGCGGCATCATTGCGGCGGAATACGTGGCCCGCGCCGCGCCGGATGGCTATACCCTGCTGGTCGGCGGCAGCGGACCGATGGTGTTCAACACGCTCACATACGCAAAGCTGCCCTACGACCCGGTCAACGGCCTGATACCGATCACCGTGCTGGGCTCGTATCCGATCGTGCTGACCGCCAAGCTGGACTTGCCGGTGAAGTCGCTGGCCGACCTGATCAAGCTGGCCAAGGAAAAGCCGGGTGCGATCAACTACGGATCTGCCGGCGCATCGTTCCAGGTGCCGGCCGAATATTTCAGCCAGCGCGCCGGCATGAAAATGACGATGATTCCGTACAAGGGAAGCGGCCCTGCCGCGCAAGCCCTGATGGGCGGCGAAATCGATTTGCTGGTGGCCGATATCGCGCCCTCGGTGCCGCTGGCAAAGTCGGGCCGCGCACGGGCGCTGGCCGTGACCACCGCTACGCGCTCGCCGGTATTGCCGGATGTGCCTACCGTTGCCGAGTCCGGCCTGCCGGGATTTGATGTCAGCCTGTTCTCGTCGCTGGCAGCGCCTGCCGGCACCAACCCCGACATCATCAAGCGGTTGCATGCTGAAGTGGCCAAGGTGCTGCAACTTCCCGAGGTAAAGGAAAAGTTCGCGTCGATGGGCATCGAGCCGGGCGGCGGCACGCCGGAGGAAACCGTGGCCCGTTTCAAGCGCGAGATTGCGACTTACGGTCCGGTCGCCAAAGCCGCAAACGTGAAAGTCAACTAAGGTCTATCCTGATGCATTTGCCCGGAGCCGCCAGTCTGTGACACCCGCCCGCTTTGAATACCTCGCGCCCTCGACCGTGCAGGACGCGCTGCAGATGCTGCAACAACATGGCGACGGCGCCCGCTTGCTGGCGGGTGGCCAGAGTCTGGTGCCGGCAATGAACCTGCGGCTGGCCAATCCGGCTTACCTGATCGACCTGAACCGGATTCCCGCACTGGCTGCGCTGGTGCAAAATCCGGACGGCTCGATCACGGCCGGCGCCATGACGCGTCACCGCAGCTTTGAAAAGAGCGAACTGGTGCAGCGCGCACTGCCCCTGGTCCATGCTGCCATGCCGTGGGTGGCGCACACGCAGATCCGCAACCGCGGCACCATCGGCGGCAGCCTGGCGCATGGCGATCCGGCAGCCGAGTGGCCGGCGCTGTGCCTGCTGCTCGATTGCAGCATGCTGGTCGCCGGACCGGCGGGTGAGCGCGAAATACCGGCCGCCGATTTTTCGCGCGGCGTCTATGAGACAGCATTGGAGCCGGGCGAGATCCTCACAGCAATTCGTTTCCCGACCTGGCCAACCGAGCGGCGCTGGGGCTTTTCCGAAATCGCCCGGCGTCATGGCGACTTTGCGCTGGCCGGCGCAGCCTGCATCCTGGATTTTGACGAGGCCGGCATTTGCCGCGCCGCGCGCTTAGTCGTGTTCGGTGCGGCCGACCGGCCCTTGCTGATGGAGGCGGCGGGCGCGATGCTGGTGGGCCGTGTGCCTGAGCTCGCACTGGCGGCGCAAGTGGCCGATGCCGTGCGCGAGGCCGTGACTGCACGTGCTGACTTGCATGCATCGGCAGAATACCGCCGTGACCTGGTTGGCGTCATGACGCGCCGGGCGCTGGAGCAGGCACTGGCGCAAGTGACTGCAGCCGATACAGTCAATCGCGCAGTGAATGCAGTGAACCCCGTTGGAGCCGCGCAATGAGCCAAACCTATCCGATCCATGTCACGGTGAATGGTGTCGCCACCAGCGCGCAGGTAGAAGCCCGCACCACGCTGGCCGAATTGCTGCGCGAGCAGCTCAACCTGACCGGCACCCACCTGGCCTGCGGACACGGCGTGTGCGGCGCATGCACCGTGCTGGTTGACGGCGAATCGACCCGCGCCTGCCTGATGTTTGCGGTCCAGCTCGACGGCCGCAGCGTGACCACGGTGGAAGGCCTGGCGATCGACGGCGAAATGTCCTTGTTGCAGCGTTGCTTCAACCAGCACCATGCCTTGCAATGCGGCTTTTGTTCGCCAGGCATGCTAACCACTGCACATGCTTTCCTGCAGGAGACGCCGGCGCCATCGGCCG
>NZ_JAUSNH010000173.1 GCF_030645335.1 Lacisediminimonas sp.
GAGTCGAGCCATGCGCTGGCTTACGCGGCCAAGTTGGCGGCCACGCTGCCGAAGGACAAGACCATCCTGGTCAATCTGTCCGGCCGGGGTGACAAGGATATGCACACGGTCGCCGAATTCGACAAGCACAAAATCTGAGAAGGCGATCAAGCATGTCCCGCATAGCACCGACATTCGCCGCCCTCGCGGCGCAAAAAAAGAAGGCCCTGATTCCATTCATTACCGCCGGCGATCCCGATCCGGCGATCACCGTTCCGCTGATGCATGCGCTGGTTCGCGCCGGCGCCGACATCCTGGAACTGGGCGTGCCGTTTTCCGACCCGATGGCTGAAGGACCGGTGATCCAGCGCGCCTGCGAGAGGGCGCTGAAGTTCAACGTGTCGATCACGGACGTGATCGGTTACGTCCGGACCTTCCGCCAGACCAACACCACCACGCCGGTGGTGCTGATGGGCTATGCCAACCCGATCGAGCACATGGGGCAGGCAGCCTTCATCGCTGCCGCGAAGGAGGCCGGGGTGGACGCTACCATCGTGGTCGACTACCCGCCCGAGGAGTGCGAGCAGTATGCGCAGACCATGCACGAAAACGGCATGGATACGATCTTCCTGCTGGCGCCGACCTCAACCGAGGAACGGATGGCCCAGGTCGGCCAGCTCGGCAGCGGATTTTGCTATTACGTCTCGCTCAAGGGCGTGACCGGCGCGGCCAATATCGACATCGACGACGTTGCGCAGCGCATTGCCGCGGTCCGGCGTCATGTCAAGCTGCCGATCGGCGTCGGCTTCGGCATTCGCGACGGCGAGACCGCGCGCGCGGTTGCGACCGTCGCCGATGCGGTCGTGATCGGCAGCCGCATCATCCAGGAAATGGAAAATCATCCGCGCGAGCAGATGGTCGATGCCGCCGAAAGCTTCCTGGCCGGCATCCGCCGCGCCCTTGATGCCTGAGGTGTAAGATGGGCACCGCCGGCATTGGCCCGGGATGGGCAAGGCCGGCGGGTTGGCTGCGGGCCATCGGGACGCTACAATGCGCGGTCCCCGTAGTCAGGTCCTGTATCTGGTACCTGGCACTTGGTACCAGGCACTTGAATTACATTCGAAAATCCACTCGAAACCAGGAAAAGAGGTCCAAATGAGCTGGCTGGAAAAACTGCTGCCGCCGCGCATCCAGCGCACTGACGCGTCGACCCGGCGCTCCGTTCCCGAAGGGCTGTGGGTGAAATGCCCGTCTTGCGAGGCAGTGCTCTACCGTACCGACCTGGAATCGAACCTCCATGTCTGCCCGAAGTGCGACCATCACATGCGCATCCGTGCCCGCGAGCGCGTGGACGCGCTGCTCGATGCCGAAGGACGCTACGAAATCGGCCAGGAAGTGTTGCCGGTCGATACACTCAAGTTCAAGGACAGCAAGAAATATCCGGACCGCCTGAAGGACGCCATCGAGTCGACTGGCGAGACCGACGCGCTGGTCGTGGTCGGCGGTTCGATCCGGGCGCTGCCGGTGGTGCTGGCCTGTTTTGAATTCGAATTCATGGGCGGCTCGATGGGATCGGTCGTCGGCGAGCGTTTCGTGCGCGGCGCCCAGGCTGCGCTGGAGCAGAAGGTGCCGTTCATTTGCATCACTGCAACGGGCGGTGCGCGCATGCAGGAAGGCCTGTTGTCCTTGCTGCAAATGACCAAGACCACGGCCATGCTGACCCGCCTTTCCGAGAAAAAGCTGCCCTTCATTTCGGTGCTGACCGATCCGACCATGGGTGGCGTTTCGGCCTCGTTCGCGTTCCTGGGGGACGTGGTGATTGCCGAACCCAAGGCGCTGATCGGCTTTGCCGGACCGCGCGTGATTGAAAACACGGTGCGCGAAAAGCTGCCCGAAGGTTTCCAGCGCGCCGAGTTCCTGATGCAAAAAGGCGCCATCGACATGATCGTCGATCGCCGCAAGATGCGCGATGAAATCGCCGGCCTGCTGGCGCTGCTGCAAAACCAGGCAGTCGACGTGATCGCCTGATTGCCTTGCTGCTTGTCCGGGCCCGGAGCTGCTGCGTCCGGGCTTTTTAATTTTCGACGGTGCGCCAAAGACTTCCATGCAAAATCCTTCCTCCTTGTCCGACTGGCTGGCCCGACTGGAGACGATGCATTACAAGGCGATCGACATGGGCCTGGAGCGGGTCGCCGAGGTCCGGCAGCGGCTCGGCCTGGACTTCGATTGCCCGGTCATCACGGTCGGCGGCACCAATGGCAAGGGCTCGACTTGCGCAATGCTGGAAGCCATCTTCCTGCAAGGCGGCTATCGTGTCGGCCTGTACACCTCGCCGCACTTGCTGCGCTTCAATGAGCGAGCCCGGATCAATGGCGCCATCGTCACCGACGCCGCATTGATAGAACAGTTCGAGGCGGTGGACGCCGCGCGCGGCGAACTGTCGCTGACCTATTTCGAATTCACCACGCTGGCCATCCTCAGGATGTTCGCCGCAGCGGGGCTGGATGTCGTGATCCTGGAAGTCGGACTGGGCGGGCGGCTCGACGCGGTCAACGTGATCGACGCCGACGTCGCGATCATCACCAGCATCGACCTTGACCATACCGATTACCTTGGCGATACGCGCGAGGCGATCGGCATGGAGAAGGCCGGCATTTTCCGGGCCGGCAAGACCGCCATCTGCAGCGATCCGCAACCGCCGGCTTCGCTGCTGGCCCACGCCCAGAAAATCGGGGCAGACCTGTGGCTGTTCGGCCGCGACTTCAATTATTCGGGCGACAAGTTGCAATGGAGTTATGGCGGTCGCGAACAGCGACGAAATTCACTGGGCTATCCGGCATTGCGCGGTGCTAACCAGTTGCTCAATGCCTCGGCAGCCATTGCCGCCTGCGAAGCCTTGCGCATGCGCCTGCCCTTGAGCGCACAGGAGATCAGGACTGGACTGGCTATGGTCGAGTTGCCGGGCCGCTTCCAGGTGCTTCCAGGGCGGCCGACCGTGATTCTCGATGTTGCGCATAATCCGCATGCCGCTTCGACACTTGCGCATAACCTCGACAACATGGGCTTTTATCGCTTCACCTATGCGGTGTTCGGCTGCATGCAGGACAAGGATATCGCCGGTGTCGTTGCAAAATTGAAAACGCAGGTCGATCACTGGTACCTGAGCGCCTTGCCGATTCCGCGTGCCGCCAACACTGAGCAGCTCGAAACGGCCGTTTTGTCCGCCGACGTAACACAAAGCATTGAACCGCAGCACGACAAGAGCATCAAACAGTTCTCGTCTCCGGCAGAAGCTTTCCATGCAGCACTTAGTGCGGCGGGGGAGGATGATAGAATCGTCGTATTCGGATCCTTCTTTACCGTCGCTGGCGTGATGGAAGCTCGTAACACCGCATTTCACTGATTGGGGACCACTGTTCGATGGGCTTTTTCTCGTTCCGCCGCCAGAAGGAAACCACGCAAGACAGCGCTTTCGCAGCGGGTGCAGCCGACGGCGCAGCCGCAAGCCGTGCACGAAGCAGCAAGCGCAAGGAGAGCGAGCCGGTCGACCCGGTATTGCCCGAGAAGCAGCGCGCGCGCCGCAGGCTGGTCGGTGCAGTCGCCTTGGTGCTGGCTGCCGTGATCGGGCTGCCAATGATCCTCGACCCCGAACCCAAACCGCTGGCACACGACATCGCCATCGATATTCCGTCCAAGGAAAAACCCCGGAAAGGCGCATCGGCGCCGGCCACGGCCGCGCTCGATGAGCGCGAGGAAATCATGGCAACGGCAAGCGTTGCCGGCGCCGACGGCCCGGGCGATGTCGCTCCCGGCCCCGCTGTGGACGCCAAAGCGCCTGCGGCCAGCCAAAAGACCGAGCTGGTGCCAGCGCCAAAGGCCGCCGCAGCGGCCACGACCAAAGCCGAGCCGGTGCCGGTTGCCGTTGCCAATGCCAAGCCGGTCGAAAAACCCCGGGCGACCGCAGCAGACGATGCGCGCGCACGAGCCCTGCTTGACGGCAAGCCTTCGCCAGCACTGGAGAACGTCAAATCGGGGTCGGAAAAATCCGAACGCTATGTCGTGCAAGTCGCTGCGCTGGCTTCTCCCGAAAAAGTGAAAGAGTTGCAGAACAAGCTGAAGGCCGCTGGCATTAAATCGCATACGCAAAAAGTAGCTACCCAGTCGGGCGAACGGATCCGGGTACGGGTCGGACCGGTGCAGGGCAAGCCGGAAGCGGAGAAGATCCGCGCCAGGTTGACCAAGCTGGGCTTCAACGGCACCCTGGTGCCGGCTTGATGTCCCTGACCTGCCATAATGGCGGCAGCATGAAGGCGTGGCGGCCGTGACGATATTCGATTATCTGGTGCTGTTCATCCTGATTTGTTCGATTGTCATCAGTACCTTGCGCGGGCTGGTCAAGGAAATGTTGTCACTGGCCAGTTGGGTGGTGGCGTTCTTTCTTGCCAACGCGTATGGCGAGACGCTGGCTGCGCTGTTGCCGGCATCGATACCGGGAACACTGACGCGCTTGATTGTGGCGTTTGTGGCGCTATTTATAGGTGTGCGGATACTGATGATGTTGTTGTCGATGGCGGTCGAGGCCGTGATCAAGGCGACCGGCCTGACCGTTGCCGATCGCGGACTCGGCGGATTGTTCGGCCTGGCGCGCGGGCTGGTGATTGCCATGGCGGCAGTACTGCTGGCCGGCATGACCGCGCTGCCGCAACAGCCGTTCTGGAAAGACGCCTTGCTCAGTCCGCTGGCGGAAACCGCGGCGCGTACCATCAAGCCTTACCTGCCTGGCGATTTCGCCCGGCATGTGCAATTTTGAATGTTTAGGAGTCCACTATGTGTGGAGTAGTTGGTCTGGTCGGGCATGGCTCCGTCAATCAGCGGATATATGACGCGCTGCTCCTGTTGCAACATCGCGGGCAGGATGCTGCGGGAATTGCGACCAACCACGGCGATACGTTTTCCATGCACAAGGCCAATGGCCTGGTGCGCGACGTATTCCGTACCCGCAACATGCGTTCGCTGCCGGGCAATGCCGGTATCGGCCAGGTCCGCTATCCGACGGCCGGATCGTCTAGCGAGGAGGAGGCGCAGCCGTTTTATGTGAACGCGCCCTTCGGCATCACGCTGGCACACAACGGCAACCTGACCAACTGGGAACAGCTCAAGATCGAGATGTTCAAGAACGATCGTCGCCATATCAACACCGATTCGGATTCGGAAGTGTTGCTCAATGTGCTGGCGCATGAAATCCAGGAAGCGGCCACCGGGTTTTCACTCGACCCCGCCACGATTTTCCGGGCGGTCGCCGTGCTCCACAAGCGGGTGCGCGGTTCCTACGCGGTGGTGGCGCAGATTGCCGGCCACGGCCTGCTGGCGTTTCGCGACCCGTACGGCATCCGTCCGCTTTGCATCGGTTTCATGGACACCGACAACGGGCCCGAATACATGGTGGCCAGCGAGTCGGTGGCGCTGGAAGGCCTTGGATACAGCTTCCTGCGGGACGTGATGCCGGGCGAGGCGATCTTCATCGACAACGACAGCAACCTGTACAACCAGCAGTGCGCAGAGAATCCGACGCTGAACCCCTGCGCCTTCGAGTTCGTCTACCTGGCGCGTCCCGATTCTGTGATCGATGGCGCATCGGTGTATGCCAGCCGCCTGAAGATGGGCGAATACCTGGCAGAGAAAGTCAGCCGCGAGTTCCGCTCCGGTGAAATCGACGTCGTGATGCCGATCCCCGATTCATCGCGTCCGGCGGCGATGGAGCTGGCGCTCAAGCTGAACCTCAGCTATCGCGAAGGCTTCATCAAGAATCGCTATATCGGCCGTACTTTCATCATGCCGGGGCAAGCGGTGCGCCGCAAATCGGTGCGCCAGAAGCTCAATGCCATCGGCTCCGAATTCCGCGGCAAGAACGTGTTGCTGGTCGACGATTCGATCGTGCGCGGCACCACCAGCCAGGAGATCGTGCAGATGGCGCGTGAATCGGGCGCGCGCAAGGTCATCTTTGCGTCGGCTGCGCCGCCGGTCCGGTATCCGAATGTGTACGGTATCGACATGCCGACCCGCGACGAACTGATTGCGCATGGCCGCACCGACGAAGAGATCTGCCGCGAAATTACCGCCGACGCGCTGATCTACCAGGATCTCGATGCCTTGAAGCGTTCGATTTCGGATGTCAACCCGGCACTGCGCAATTTTGAAGCCTCGTGCTTCGACGGCGTCTACATCACCGGCGATATTTCGCGCGATTACCTCGACCGGATCGAGTACGCCCGCAAGAATCCCAAGCCGGTCCTTGAAGACGTGGCCCGCTCGCAGCTGAACCTGAACCTGGCGCAGATCGATTGATGCCGTCGGGCGCGTGCGTGGCGCGCGTCCATTCCGCACCAGGCTTGCGATCTTGCGGACGCCTGATGCTTAGGCGTTCGCCGCCGGTTCAACCGATCGGCTACCGGTAACGGGTGCCTTCAAGTATCATGGCATCCCCATGTACACCAAACATTTCGGACTGCACGAGCCGCCGTTCGGCATTACGCCCGACACCAGCTATTTCTACGCCTGCCCGATCTACCAGCGGGCCTTGAACACCTTGCTGGTTGCGGCCAACAGCGGCGAAGGCTTCATCAAGATCATTGGCGAGGTGGGCACCGGCAAGACGCTGTTGTGCCGCAAGTTCCTGTCCGTGCTGGGCCCGGAATTCGTGACTGCCTACATTCCCAATCCGATGCTGCAGCCGCGCGGCCTGATGCTGGCGCTGGCCGATGAGTTGCGGGTGACGGTGGCCGGCGACCTGGACGAATTCCAGATCATCAAGGCTATCAACTACCGCCTGCTGATGCTGGCAAAAAATGGCAAGCGTGTGCTGCTATGCATCGACGAAGCGCAGGCGATGCCGCTGGAAACGCTGGAATCGGTGCGCTTGCTGACCAACCTGGAAACCGAAAAGCGCAAGCTGCTGCAGATCGTGTTGTTCGGCCAGCCGGAACTCGATCGCAAGCTGGCGCAAGAGTCGATCCGGCAACTCAACCAGCGCATCACCTTCCAGTACCGGCTGGGCCTGCTCGATCGTGCCGAGACCGTCTCTTACATACGGCACCGCCTGAAAGTCGCCGGTGTCGAATCCGACCTGTTCAGCCCGTCCGCCATGACCGCCTTGCACCGCGCCAGTCGCGGCGTGCCGCGGCTGCTCAACATACTTGCCCACAAGGCGCTGATGCAGGTGTACGGCGAGGGCGGCAGCAAGGTCGCTGAGCGCCATGTGCTGGCCGCCGCCGGCGATACGCCCACTGCGCGCCATCCCTTGCCCATGGCCCTGGTCTGGGGTGCGGGCGCAGTTTTCCTTTTGGTCATCGCAGGCGTAACAGGGATGGTGCTTCAATGAGCCTGATCAATCAGATGCTGCAGGATCTGGAAACGCGGCCCGGCGCGCAGGGATCCGCAGCCGGCATGCATCGCGACGTGCGCGCCAGCGGCGAGCCCACCGCCCGCCGCAGCCTGGTCGGGCTGCTGGTGGCGCTGCTGGTCCTGGTCGCTGTGGGCGCGGGCGGATACCGCGCCTGGCAGCGCTTCTCTGCGATAGAGCCATTACCGAGCTTGTCGCCCGAGTTGTCGCTGCAAATCTCCGCGGCGCTGCTGTCGATGGAGCCGCTGCAAGGTGCTGCTGCTGCGCCGCAAGCGCCACTGCCCCTGGTGAGCGCTCCAGGCATGCCGCCACCGGCAGCCGATGTCGCCGTGCCGCCGGTCGGGATGATGCCCAAGCCCGCGCCCGTGCCACCGGCAGTGGAGCCAATAGTGCCAGCGCCGTCGACCCGTGACCGCGGCAACCCGACACCGCCGGTCGCTGCGGCGTCCGGCAATCCGGCGCCAGTGGAACGCGCCCCGGTGCCGGAACGCGCAAAGCCGAAGGAAGCGACACCGCGTCAGTTGGCGGAAGTTGAATACCGGCGCGGCATCGCGCTGGCGCAACAGGGACGCTCGGCCGAGTCGATTCCGTTGTTCGAGCGCGCCCTCGAGCTCGATGCCAGCTATGCCGATGCACGACATAGCCTGGTGACGCAATTGATGGAAGCAAAAAATATCGACGGCGCCATCCAGCGCCTGCAAGAAGGACTGGTCGCAAACCGCGCCGACGGCGCGATGGCGATGATGCTGGCCCGGATCCAGATCGATCGCGGCCAGACCAATGCAGCCATCGATACCTTGTCGCGCAGCTTGCCGTACGACCGGGACCGCGCTGACTACCACGCTTTCATGGCCGGCTTGCTGCAGAAGGAGGGCCGGCATCGTGAGGCGATCGACTACTACCTGAACGCGCTGCGCAAGGTGCCGCGCAATGCGGTCTGGTGGATGGGAATCGGCATCTCGCTGCAGGCGGAGAAGCGCAACGCCGAGGCGCGCGATGCCTTCTCGCGGGCCGATTCAATCGGCGGCATGTCGGCCGACTTGCAGGCTTTCGTGCGGCAAAGGCTTGAACAGTTGCGTTGAGTACGCCGTCGCCTGCATGACGGCCCTGTTATCCTCGTTTTCCTTGCATCCTTGTGTGCCATTCCAATGACTCCCAACAAGAAATTCGGCTTTACCACCACGATTCTCCATAGCGACCGGCAAAGTCCGATCGAGCATGGCTCGCTGCACAAGCCGATCCATACCTCGGTGGCTTTCGGTTACCGCGATGCGCGCCAGCTGGCCTCGGTGTTCCAGGGCCGTGAACCCGGCTATCGCTACGGGCGCCAGGGCAATCCGACGGTGTCCGCGCTGGAAGAAAAGATCACCAGGATGGAGGATGGGCTCCAGACCATCTGTTTTGCAACCGGCATGGCCGCTATCGGCGCCATCGCCCAGGCGCTGTTGCGCGAGGGCGACCATGTCGTGTCGTCGGCATACTTGTTCGGCAATACCAACAGCCTTTGGCAAACGGTGAATAGCCAGGGGCCGCGGGTGACGATGGTGGACGCCACCGACGTCGCCAATGTGGAAGCCGCGCTGACGCCGCAAACCCGGATCGTGTTTGTCGAAACCATCGCCAATCCGCGCACGCAGGTGGTCGACCTGGCCCGCATCGGCGCATTGTGCCGCGAGCGCGGCATCCTGTATGTGGTGGACAACACGATGACCTCGCCTTACCTGTTCCGCCCCAAGGAGGTCGGTGCCGGACTGGTGGTCAACGCATTGACGAAATCGATTGCGGGGCACGGCATCGCGCTGGGCGGCAGCCTGACCGATACCGGCGTGTACGACTGGTCGGCCTACCCGAACATTGCCGAGAATTATCGGCGCTATCCGACGCAACAGTGGGGCATGGCCCAGGTCCGGGCCAAGGCCTTGCGCGATTTCGGCGCATCGCTGGCGCCGGAAGCGGCACACCATATTGCCGTAGGCGCCGAGACCATGGCGCTGCGCATCGAACGTGAATGCGCCAATGCGCTGGCGCTGGCACGCATGCTGGAAGCCGATGACCGGGTGCAGGCGGTCCATTACCCCGGTCTGGCGGGGCATCCGCAGCACCAGTTGTCTGCCAAGCTGTTCCGCGCGTTTGGCGGCTTGTTCAGTTTCGAACTGAAGCCGCATATCGACTGTTTCGATTTCCTGGACCGGCTCAAGATTGCGATCCTCGCCAGCAACCTGGGCGACACCAGGACGCTGGTGATCCCGGTTGCCCACACCATTTTTTACGAGATGGGGCCGGAGCGCCGGGCCGGGATGGGGATTGCAGAATCCCTGATCCGGGTGTCGGTCGGGATCGAAGATACCGACGATCTGCTGGAAGATTTCCGGCAGGCGCTGGCCGGGTAGCCGGGCAGGCGGGGATCTGACCGGCTTTGGCTCAGGGCGCTATTTTTCCGGCGCTTGCGCGATCGAGCCACTTGGTTTTTGCTTCCGGTCCCGGTGCGCGCATTTTCTCCAGCAAGGCGGCCGGGTCCGGGTCATGCAGCATCAGGC
>NZ_JAUSNH010000091.1 GCF_030645335.1 Lacisediminimonas sp.
CCGTGGCGATGATCCGCGATTTGTATCGCACTGAAGTGTCGTTCTATAACGAGCGCTCAAAAGCCGACGCGAATCTGGATCAAGCGCTGACGGTCATGAAGACTATCGAGGATCCGTCGCTGGCGGACGCCGGCGGGGTCCTGCTTTTCCTGGATGCCTGCAAAAAAATACCGGAACTTTCGCCCACCGCGCAGCTGGAGGCGGACAAGACCTATTATGCCGCGACGCGGGAGCGATATTTCCTGCCAATTAATTTGCTTGCTTCAGCGACCGCACAAATTCTCAATAGCCTTGGCGCCTCCAAGATTGGTGGCACCGTGCTATTTGGCCTTTCCGGACTTGCCTACATGGGCCAAGCGTATTGCGACTGGAAGCAAGGGGAGAGCGAGAAGCACAAGGCAAAAGACCTCATGGTGTTTGCCAAAAAATGGATAGAGAGTCTCGACAACGACCTGCTCAAAAATTGGCGAGCAGCGAATCCCGAGAACGACTCTTTGTGCGATGTCTTGCTACATCATATGGAACGCATATCGGGGCAGCAAGGTCTCGAAGTTGCTGGCGGCATCGCACGCGAGATCAAGGCTGGCGCCAACGTGGTCAGCGCAACCGGCTCGCTGAGCGTGGCCGCGTTGCTGCAAATGAGAACGGCCTACAAGCCATCTCCAGCCAACGTGGTGGGTACATTCATCTCCGCCGCGTCAACGACCTACATGGCATTTACCGCGACCAAAATGTATCGGCGTGGCGATGCGCTCGTCGATAGCAAACATCGGCGCGAAGACACCCGTTTGCTGGAGGCAATGTTCAGCCTGGACGATGTAAAAGACATGATGGGAGGCAGGAACCAAAAAGTGATCCTTCAGGTGCCTGCAGGCATCTACGATGAGCAAACAGGGTTCCAGACCACCCGCCGTGAAGTTTCCCCGTCCACTAACGAACATCTTGCTGTGGGCGTGATAGCCCACCAACTGGCATGGCTCATGGATCCCAAACTGGCTATGCCGGAAAATCCTGGTGAAATATTGAACGTCCTCCAGCATGTGTGGAAAATGCCGCCAATCGAGCTATGGGCAATGTTGATGGTCGCCAAAGGGATGCAGGATGATCAGCGCAGGCTCGATTTCTTGAGGCACCGCTTGGCGCCCTTGTTCAAGACCGACTATCCGCTGATGGCCGATATCCAGCGTGCGGCTCCGTTGCCGGCGGAGGTATTGGTCGATCGGGCGATCCACCATGTGTCGCAGCAAGAATCCTTCAAGTCCAAAATTGACGGATCAGGCTACAGCAACAGGAACAGCCAGAAACATATTCGCTTGGCCAAGAGCCTTTACGAGGAGTTGATGGCAGATGGATTTTTCAACAAATTCAACGAAGACGACTTCGTTGCGGCGGTCGATCAGGTCTGGTCGCAACGCAGGGAAGCGACGGGGACTTACCCGGCCAAGGCCAAACTCTACCAAGTTCGATTGGTTGCCGACCATATCCTAGGGGCCCGCGAGCAGTGTGGGGTCGACATTACAAGGAAAATGCGCAGGACCGATGCTGCCTTGCTACGAGAGTATTTCAGTGAGGATGAGGTCAGCGGACTCGGGGAGCAATTACGCTTGTACCTGAATGCACAGGTACTCATCGATCGCAAGGCCCGGGCTAATGCTGCATTGAATTTGTCACGCATGCCCTTGGTGCAGCGCTTGATCCGCGAGTCTAAATCGGACGACCCAGGAGAGAGCCGTCTGTTTTCTGCGCTGAAATGCGGCGACGATATCAAACCGATCCTGGATCGTCTGGACGTTGATCCGGCGATCGAAAACGTGGATGACCCGGATGACATCATCATTACGCTGTCGGATTCAGACGACTTCGAAAGTGACAGTGATGTCGATAATGGGTTTGGCCGGGACGCGACCCTCGTGATCAATATCGAGGGCATGCTCAACGGGAAGTCAGGCGGGGTCAGCGATGACTCCGACACCGACACCAGGATCAGTTCTGAAGATTCGACGAGCAACAGCGCGAGTGCGGCACCGATATTTACGCCACGAAAGCGCGGCCGGCTAGTGCAGCGCATCTTCGACAAGGAGGCGTTGCGCCGGGACAAGCTGATGGGTGAGTTCGAGAATGCCTTGACCAATAGAGGAAACGGTGGAGATGACGTGCCCGACGTGCTCTCATCATTGGCCAATTCCTCGGCCGATGCCGACCAAAGTCACATGGACGACAGGTATTAGCGTTTTACTTGAGAATCAATCAGGGCGGCAGTTTTATCCTGCGTTGAAAGCCTCGATTTCTTGCGAAGTCGAGGCTTTTTTTTGCTGGCACGGCCTGCTAATGGGGCGCGTTTCCCCGGCAGTCTGCTGCCACATTTTGAGTATCGCCGTGCCCGCCTTTTATTCATCCACCTTCCACCTTGCCTGAATTGCCCTGCCATATCTGGAACCAAAATGCTGTGCACCAGCACTGAGCCTGTGCTTTACAAATCATCTATTTGATAACAGGGGATCGCGATGCTAATCCAGGACTACGGGCAGTTGCTCAACGACGTGGCGGCAGCCTTCGGTGTCGATGCCGAAAAGCTTCAAAAGAACCAGACCATCGATATCAATGGCATTGAGGTCAGGCTGGCCTGCCTGGAGCCGTCCAGGCTGTGCCGGGTGCAGGTACTGCTGGGCCGCCCGGCCAACACCACCAGGGCTGGCCTGCGCTGGATGCTTGAGTGTAATAGTGACGCCAGCATGGATCTGTTGCCAGTTCTGGCGATTGATCAGGTGTCTGGAAACTTGATGCTGTGCTTGCATATTCCCCTTGTTGAGCCCGGCGCTGCCGATATGCTGATCGACTTCCTGACGCAGGAACTTGATGTATTTTCCCATTATTGGCAGGTCGGGCTGACGGCGAGCGGAATGAACTTGCGCGCCGCATCCAGTCTTGATCCGATCGCTTTGGCCTAGGAGGCAACATGAGCACAACAAGCCTTCAGGCCGCTCGCGGCATGCCCGTAACCCGGAATTTGACTACGCCAAATCCAAAGCATGTCGTCATTGACATCACGCCGAGTTACGACGCGTCAAGCGATAGCGATGTCGATGACCAGGATGGGTCGAACGATTACGATAATCGTCGCAGCGATGCGCGTAGCCGCAACGATTCTCGCGAGAGCAGCCGGCGCAGCGCCAGCCCAGGAGACTCCGATAGTGATTACGATTATGAACACGATCACGATGAGGATGAAGCCAGCAGCGATCGAGCGGAAAAAACGACCGAAGAACGCGACAGGAATCAAGCGAGGAAAAACCAATTCGACAGCAAGAATCAGCACCGCAGGAACATTGAATCCGACTGTGACGACGACGGCAACGGTTTGAGCTTAAAACCAGAGACGGGCAGACGACGCGAAAGAATCGACGAAACTGGTGACGACAGTGATCACAACACTGGCCATGCGAGCCGGCCCAGCATGGGTCGCGCCGACACTGTAAAGCGGCACCGTGAGCCAGAATCCTCGTACTCGTCATCGGGAGACACATCAAGCAAGGTGTCGACAGAGGAGTCGGAGTCCCTCAATGAGGGGATGTCCGCTCAATCGTACAAGTACAACAGAAGTGGCGACGACGAGAGCCTTGGCGAGCGGCCGCTTTCGTCGAAAGTGAAGATTACGGATGCCGCGAAAAAAATCCCGTCCCGTGAGTTGGCGGAATTCTTGGGCTTTGCCGATGCAGTGTATGAGGCCTACGAAAATGCCGACAAGGCGCTCAAGGACGCGCTTGACCATGCCGATGAGCTGGATAAAGCGCGATGGGAGCCCAGGTGGATCAAGCGCTGGAACGACATCACGACGGCAATGCGCGAGCGTTTTCGCCCGGGCAAGGAAAAGGGGCCAAACCTGATCAGTCCGATTGTGCAGTCAAGGGTCTACTATGGATGGGCTTTCCTGAGTCTGTTCCGGCTTGCATCCTATAGCGCACTGCTCGCACAGAAATTGGTGGGCGAAGACTCGGTGCTGGTGCGCGAACCAGCCTGCTCAATCACCAGAATGTCGGCTGCCGTGCCGACCGCTTTGGTTGCCGTGCCGGCCTCGATTCATGCACTGGTCATGTTCCGGGACTATCTGAATGGCCAGTCCCGGTACTGGAATTCGATGGCGCAAGCCTGGGCCCATGTGGATGGTGCGCTTGACTACGTCAACAGTGAAACCTCCAGCAAGGCCAACAGCATGCACTGGGAAAGCTTCATGTCGGCATGTCGGAAAAATCCCTACTTGTCAAAGGATTCCAAGCTTGAACAAGTCAAGGCGAGTGCATCGGTCCGGCGCGATTGCATTGTCATGCCGTGCAATATTGCGCTCTCGATTTCGGCGCAACTCGGCCTGATTCTCGGCGCGCCGGCAGTCATGAGCGGGGGCTTGCTGGCCGGTTCTGGCATGGCATACCTGGCGCAGGGCTATTTCGACCGCAAGCAGGGGCTTGATGCAGAAGCGCCGCGGGCTCATTCCCAGATTGACACGGCGAGGCGTCGCCTGACACAGCTGCGCGGTGATAGCCGGGACGAACGGTATCTGGCAGCGGCAAAAAGATGCTTTCGGAGCCACCAGCGTGTGCTGCGCTCCAAGCAGACGCGCGAGTTGTGGGGGGCGTGGCTGCGGGGTTATATCAAGGCCAATGCCAATTTCATGATTGGCCTGGTGTCGCTTGGATTTGGCACCTACTTCGTGGTGAATGCGGCGACGTCGCCGCCGTCCGCGGCCGCCAATGCGACGCTCGCTGTCAATGGTACTGACATCACTGACACGGATTCATCCAATTGCTACAACAACGCGTCTTTTTCGTCCACGCTGCTTTCCAGCGCCGGAACGCTGATCGGCATGGCGGCCAATGCGGTTGGCTGCGGCTATTATCCGTTGACCGGCATCAAGGTCGCAGGGCGCAGCGCCAACGAAAGCAAGGCGCTGCAGCGCGCAGCACAAGTTTTCATCGCATGGTGTGACGAAGATGAGCTGATCGAAATGATTGAAAAGGATGAAGGGCTGACCCTGCATACGCCGAAGGGGAAGTTCAGTGAAGCGGGAGGGTGGTCGTCCGTTAATAAAAAGGCGGTGTTCCCCGCCGATAACGAGTACATCGGACTTCACTTGGTTGCGCAACGAATCATGGAGGAGCTGGATAAGCCTGAATTCGATGATCAATGCCCGGTGTTTGAGTGGTTGCGGCAGGAGGCCAAGATGCGCCAGACCGATATGCGCAGCATGGTCCAGATTGCACGATCCACAGCACGAGCGCGGCGTCTGGATGCGATCAAGCTCAGGTTGGCGCCGTGGGTGGGAACCGAGTTCAGGCTGT
>NZ_JAUSNH010000189.1 GCF_030645335.1 Lacisediminimonas sp.
CGAAATGCAACTCGATTCGGGCTCTCGATCACGTTGATTAACCGCCTCACTCCGGGAATCGGCAAATCGTGGTTTCTCTCAGTGGATCAGCCAACCCGCTCCATTTACTTTCCTTAGTGTTTTACCCTTGGAGACGTTAACCGCATTGTAGAAAAATCGGACTCTTGCATGCTACGAAAACAATAAGATTGCGTGGGACGGAATGACCAGAGCACCGAAGGAGCCGCTTGACAGAATTCGCCGGGATGTCCTGGCCAGGAGGCAGCTGCCATAGCAGCGCGATGCCCATGCCATCAGATTATGGACTTGCCAACTAGAGAACGAGACTGTACGTCAGGCAAATTTGCGATTTTGACTTTCGCGGATAATCCGAAACCTCAGCTTCTACAAAGCCATTAACGTCCCCACGGGTAAAACACTAAGGAAAGTAAATGGAGCGGGTTAGCTGATCCGCTGAGAGAACTGACGATTTGACGATTATCAGCGTGAAATGGCAACCAGAATTGTTCGAGAGCTCGAATCGAGTTGTCGTTCGTGGTCCTGTTAGCCAAATGGGTTTTAGCGCCTTTTTCTTTGGTGACTTTCTTTTTGGCGCGCCAAAAAGAAAGTTACGCGCCCGCGGGGGCGCACACCCCGCTTAATAACAATGAATATAAAAAACGAGAAACCAATCCCGAAGCAAATAACCAAAAAACACAATAAAAGCGGTAACATGCACCCACCCCACCCTCCGCATTAATCACTAATAACAATGAACCGCAATCTCTGGCTACTAGCCATAGCCCAAGGCCTGTTCCTGACCAACAACGTCACCTTCATCGCGATCAATGGCCTGGTCGGCCTAGCCCTCGCCCCGCTAGGCTGGATGGCCACCCTCCCGGTAGTCGGCTATGTCGTCGGCGGCGCCCTCTCCACCGGCCTGGTAGCCCGCTCGCAGTCACGGCTGGGACGCAAGGCATCCTTCCAGATCGGCCTGGCAGTCGCAGTCTGCTCCAGCCTGCTGTGCGCCTGGGCCGTGGTGGAAAAAAACTTCTGGCTGCTGGTTCTGGGCACCGTCATCGCCGGCTACTACAGCGCCAACGCGCAACTGTATCGATTTGCCGCCGCCGAGCTGGCAAAACCCACCTACCGTGAGAAAGCGGTATCGCTGGTGCTGGCCGGCGGCCTGATGGGCGCGGTACTGGGCCCGGCGCTGGCCATCAATGCCCGTCATTTGCTGTCCGTGCCATTCGCCGGTGCCTACCTGGTGCTGGGCGCGGTGGCGCTAATGTCGATGGCAACACTGGCATTCATCACATTCCCGCCGACTCCGGCCGTCTCGGCCGCAAGCGGCGGCCGGCCACTGCGCGAAATCATGCGCCAGCCGGTATTCATCGTCAGCATTGCAGCAGCCTCGCTGGGCTACGGCGTGATGAACCTGTTGATGTCGGCCACGCCGCTGGCCATGCAGCAATGCAATCATCCGTTCGAAGCGGCCGCGCTGGTGGTCGAGTGGCATGTGATCGGCATGTTCGCTCCCGGCTTTTTCACCGGCCACCTGATACGGCGCTTCGGCGCGATGCCTATCCTATGGGCCGGTGTGGCGCTGAATGTTGCCTGCATCGCGCTGGCCTTGTCCGGCGTCGAGGTGATGCGCTTCCTGGCGGCCCTGGTGCTGCTTGGCGTGGGATGGAATTTCCTGTTCACCGGCGGCACGGCGCTTGCCCTGCAATCGTATCGCCCGGAAGAAAAAGACAAGGCACAGGCTGCGATCAATTTCATCGTGTTTGCCGTGATGGCATTGTCCTCGTTCTCGGCCGGCGCGCTGGTCACGACGCAGGGTTGGAACCTGCTGAACTGGGGCTCGCTGTTTCCGGTCGGACTGATCGCACTTTCGCTGCTGTGGTATTCACGCTGGCAACGAAACACCGCGGCTGTCGCGGCCAACCCTTAGCGCATGCCAAGGACATGGGGGTCAGGCGTCGCACCTTGTTGATCGTCGTCAATGGTGCTGCACTGGGGCAAGGGTCGGTCCTTCCTGTACCATGGGCCACTCTTACTACCCTGGAGCGCGCGTGAAAATAATTTTATGGATCATCGGTATCATTTTCCTGGTTGGCTTGTTGGTGGTAACGGGTGTGTTGAAGCTCATTTTCTGACGGCCTGATCCGGCTGTGGCATTCGTTGGCCCGCACACGCATTGTTGATGGGGGCACTTGCTGCACGATCGGGCAAATCAGGGGGGGGCGGCCTTATCGTACCGCCCTGGCGTGCTCGCACGGGTGTCAATGCAGCTGAGCCGGCACACCTTGCTCTCTGGCTCGGCTCCCTTTTAGTCGGTAAGATGCGATGCTACCGAGAACGAAGGTTTCCATGCAAAACAGGATTGCCGCACAGGCCGTCACGGATTGGTGGCGCGGCGCACTCATCTACCAGGTCTACCCACGCAGCTTCCAGGACAGCAATCACGATGGCGTGGGCGACTTGCCCGGTATCGTGTCCCGCCTCGACTATATCGCCAGCCTCGGGGTCGACGCGATCTGGATCTCGCCCTTCTTCCGTTCGCCGATGAAGGACTTCGGCTACGACGTGCAGGACTACCGCGATGTCGATCCGCTGTTTGGCACGCTGGACGATTTCCTTGGGCTGGTGCAGCGCGCGCATGCACTGGGCATGCGCATTTTCATCGACCAGGTGATATCGCATACCTCCGACTTGCACCCGTGGTTTGTCGAAAGCCGCTCCAGCCGAGACAATCCAAAAGCAGACTGGTATGTCTGGGCCGATCCAAAGCCTGACGGTACGCCGCCGAACAACTGGCAATCGGTGTTTGGCGGAACGGCATGGCAATGGGATGCGCGGCGGCGGCAGTACTACCTGCATAATTTCCTGTCCTCCCAGCCTGACCTGAATTTCCATCATCCGGCGCTGCGCAGCCAGGTGCTGGACGATATTCGTTTCTGGTGCCGGCACGGTGTCGACGGCTTCCGTTTCGATGCCTGCAACTTTCATTTCCATGACCGCCAGCTGCGTGACAATCCGCCGGCCGCGGCAGATGCGCGCGTGGCCAGCGTGCGGGCCGACAACCCGTACAGCATGCAGCGCCATGTGCACGACAAGAACCAGCCAGAAAACATTGAATTCCTGCGTGAATTGCGCAAGGTGCTCGACGAAT
>NZ_JAUSNH010000205.1 GCF_030645335.1 Lacisediminimonas sp.
CACGCTTGCGCAGCCGGCATTGCTGACATCTGCTGGCTGCCGGCAACCCCGGAACAACCACGGCGAAAATGGACTTGGAACAACACAGCTCTTCGCCTCGACATCATGCGCAGACGGCCGCCGAGGCCGGCACTGCGGCGAGCGGGTTACAGGTTTGGGGAGGGATAGAGTGCACGTTTGTTCGCATCGGAAACGAATTCCGCGACCAATTGGACGAAACCGGCCATCTGCGCCGGCCCAATGACCTGGAGGCAATTGCCGGGCTTGGTATCCGCACTTTGCGCTTTCCCGTGTTGATGGAAGCGATCTCGCCCGACAGTCCGCAACAGTGCGACTGGCGCTGGCACGACCATGCGCTGGACAAGCTGCGCCGGCTTGGCATTGCACCGATCGCCGGATTGATCCATCACGGCAGCGGTCCGCGCTACACGGACCTGCTCGATCCCGGCTTCGGCGCCCAGGTCGCGCTGCACGCGGGCCGCGTCGCACGCCGCTACCCGTGGATCAAGCGCTTTACGCCAGTCAATGAGCCGTTGACCACGGCACGCTTTTCGGGACTCTACGGTCATTGGTATCCGCACACGCAGGACACGGCAAGCTTCCTGCGTTGCCTGTACAACCAGTGCAACGCGACATGGCTGTCCATGCGCGCGATCCGCGAAGTGATACCGGATGCCGAACTGGTGCAGACCGAAGACCTGGGCAAGGTTTTCAGCACGCCCTTGCTGCAATACCAGGCCGTTTATGAGAACCAGCGCCGCTGGCTGAGCCTGGACTTGCTGTGCGGACGCATCGACCGCTCCCACGACTGGTACCAGGCTTTCCTCGATGCCGGCCTGGACCAGGCGGCGATGGACGTCTTCACCCGGTCGCCGTGCGTACCGGACATTGTCGGCATCAACCATTACTTGACCAGCGAACGCTTTCTTGATGAGAACGTAGCGCATTATCCGGCGCATCACGCCGCCGGCAACGGCCGACACTGCTATGCGGACGTTGAGGCGGTACGGATTGCCGGACTCGACGGCGAGGTTGGTCCTGGCGAGCGCCTGCGCGAAGCATGGGAGCGGTACCGCCTGCCGCTGGCGGTGACCGAAGTCCATCATGGCTGCACCCGGGACGAGCAGGTGCGCTGGCTGCTGCAAGTGTGGCGCGCGGCGCAGCAGCTGCGCGAGGAGGGCGTCGACATGCGCGCAGTGACCGTTTGGGCGCTGTTGGGGGCAATGGACTGGAGCAGCCTGTTGGTCCAGCGCAATGGCGCGTATGAACCAGGCGCGTTCGACGTGCGCGACGACAGCTTGCGCCTGACCGCGCTGGGACAGGCGACGCGCGCACTGGCGCTCGATGGCGATTACGATCATCCGGTGCTGCAGCGGGAAGGCTGGTGGCGGCGTGACAGCCGGCATTACCGGCCGCATGCACCGGCACTGGCGCTGGCGCCTGGTAGACCACCGCAGCAATTGGCGATCACCGGCCGCACCGGCACCCTGGGGCGCGCATTTTCAACGATCTGCGAACAGCGCGGGCTGGACCATGTGCTGCTGGGGCGATCCGGCATGGACATCGCCGACCCCGACTCGGTCGAAGCGGCGCTGGATGCGCATCGCCCTTGGGCCGTCATCAACACCGCAGGCTTTGTGCGTGTCGCGGAAGCGGCAAGCAATGCCGAACGTTGCTATCGCGAAAACGCCAGCGGCGCCGAAATCCTGGCGCGTGCCTGCGCCCGGCGCGGCATTCCGATGGTGACTTTCTCATCGGACCTGGTATTCAACGGCCAGCTTGGCCGCGCCTACATGGAAAGCGACGAACCCAGCCCGACCTGCGTCTATGGCAACAGCAAGGCCGAAGCCGAACGCCGGGTGCTGCAAGCCTGGGACCAGGCGCTGGTGGTGCGCACCAGCGCCTTCTTCGGACCATGGGACTCGTATAACTTCGTCCATGCAGTGCTGCGCGAACTGGCCGCCGGGCGCCGCTTTGAAGCCAGCGACAACCTGCATGTATCGCCGACCTATGTGCCCGACCTGGTTCACGCCAGCCTCGACCTGCTGATTGACCAGGCCAGTGGCATCTGGCACCTGGCCAATCGCGGACTCCTGTCCTGGCATGAACTGGCTGACCGGGCCGCGGCGGAAGCCGGCCTGCAACGCAGCCTGCTGGCGCGCTGCGCCCAGGCTGCCCCACGGGTCACGGCGCTGTCGAGCGAAAGAGGGCTGATGCTGCCGCCCATCGAGCACGCACTGTCGCGCTTCATTCGCGAATGCACGGTGCCCTGGCACACCGGACAAGCGCAACAACGCGCGGCCATCAGGGGCGCGATGTAGGCAAACAGGCTGGCCAGGACCGAAGCCGATACGGACACAAGGGCCCGCATCACGAGTGCGACACAGGGAACAGCAAGCGGGCCGGGACACTCCAACATGGCAAGCACGACGCCTGATCAATCGAAACAAGGAATCCACATGACCGAAAACGCCCACGCCTATCCAAGGCCGCAGCTGGTGCGCGACACCTGGCAGTCGTTGAACGGATCGTGGAATTTCACCTACGATGATGAGCGCCGCTACCGCAGGCCGGGCGACGACATCGCCTGGACGCATCAGATCACCGTGCCCTATCCGCCGGAATCGCAAGCCAGTGGCGTGGGCGACCGCGGCTTTCACCTGAGTTGCTGGTATGAGCGCCAATTCGACATCGAGCCATCCGACGCGCTGTGCATGCTGCACTTTGGCGCAGTCGATTATCGTGCCGAGGTGTGGGTCAACGGTGTGCTGGTGGCGGAGCACGAAGGCGGGCACTCCTCGTTTTCGGCCGAGATCAGTCATGCGCTGAAAGCAGGCGGACCCCAGACCATCACCGTGCGGGCGGAAGACGATCCGCATGACCTGGCCAAGCCGCGCGGCAAGCAGGACTGGCAGCTTGAACCGCATTCGATCTGGTACCCGCGCACCACCGGCATCTGGCAGGCCGTATGGCTGGAAACGGTGCCCCGCACCCACATCCGCAAGCTGCGCTGGACGCCGCATTTCGACGGCTTTGAAATTGGCTGTGAAACGCTGGTCGAAGGCGATTACGGCTGCGATTTGACCGTGGAAGTCCGCATTACCCATGGTGGAAAGGTATTGGCCAACGACAGCTATGCGGTGATTGGCGGCGAAGCGCTTCGAAAGATCGCGCTGTCGGACCCAGGCATCGACGATTCACGCAATGAATTGTTGTGGAGCCCGGAACGGCCGACCTTGCTGGATGCCGAAATCATCCTGCGCCAGGACGGCCGGATACTCGATCGTGTGCGCTCCTACACCGCCTTGCGCTCGGTGGCGATCAACCGCGACCGCTTCATGCTCAACGGCCGCCCCTACCAGTTGCGGCTGGTGCTGGACCAGGGCTATTGGCCGGACACCCTGCTGACGGCGCCAAATGACGATGCCCTGCGTCGCGACGTCGAACTGGCCAAGGCGATGGGATTCAATGGCGTGCGCAAGCACCAGAAAATCGAAGACCCGCGCTACCTGTACTGGGCCGACAAGCTGGGGCTGCTGGTGTGGGAGGAAATGCCCTCCGCCTATCGCTTCAGCCCGCTCGCGGTGACGCGGCTGGTGCGGGAATGGATAGAGGTCATCGACCGCGACTACAGTCACCCCTGCATCATTGTCTGGGTGCCGTTCAATGAATCCTGGGGCGTGCCCAACCTGACCTCGACCCAGGCCCATCGCAATGCGGTCGAAGCCTTGTACCACCTGACGCGCACGCTGGATTCAACCCGCCCCGTGATTGGCAATGACGGCTGGGAAGCATCAGCCACCGACTTGCTCGGCATTCACGACTATGACTGCAATCCGGTCACGCTGGAGGCGCGTTATGTCGCCAGCGGCACGCAGGAACTGTTTGATCGCCGCCGTCCCGGCGGGCGCATCCTGACGCTGGACGGCTATCCGCACCGCGGCCAGCCGATCGTGCTGACCGAATTCGGCGGGATTGCCTTCACCCGCAACCCGACCAGCGAGGAAGCGAAAAAGAACTGGGGCTATTCCATGGCGCGCGACGAACAGGAATTTGCCCGGATTTATACCCGGTTGCTTGAAGTGGTCAACAAAACGGCAATTTTCAGCGGATTTTGCTACACGCAGTTTGCCGACACGTTCCAGGAAGCAAATGGTTTGCTGTATGCCGACCGCACCCCAAAGATACCTTTGGAGCAGATCGCCGCCGCCACAGCCAATATCAGCCGTACCGGGCCGCCGGCGGAAATTACCGGCTGCGCCGGGCAGGAGCAGGCCGCCTTGCCGGGGCCCGAACAAGTAAGCCTCACGGAGAGGCTTCCCATGTGAGTTGAACCAGTGCTATAATTTTGTTTTTCGCGGCTGTAGCTCAGCTGGATAGAGTACTTGGCTACGAACCAAGGGGTCGTGGGT
>NZ_JAUSNH010000221.1 GCF_030645335.1 Lacisediminimonas sp.
AGCCCAGCAGCAGCAACATGCCGGCGCCCAGCCCCTGCAATGCCGGCAGCCAGGTAGCCGGCGGCAGCAGCGTCGTCACCAGCTGCCCCAGCCATTCGAGCAGCACGAAATGCGCAGCAAAACCGACCAGTATGCCCAGCGTGCAACCGGCCAGTCCGATCAGGATGAATTCGACCAGGAACATCAGGGTCACCTGGTTTTGCGACAAGCCCAGGCAACGCAACATGGCGCAGGCATCCAGGTGGCGCAGCATGAAGCGACGCGCAGCCATCGCAATGGCAATTGCGGCCAGCATCGCCGACAGCAGCCCGACCAGTGACAGGAACTGCTCGGCCCGGTCGAGGGTGGCGCGCATTTCCGGCCGGCCCGATTCAAGCGACTCGAGACCAACACCGCGCACATCGGACTTCGCGATGGCCTGGGTAATCCATTGCTGGTAGGCGCGTACCTCTTTGGCCGGTCCCGCGACCAGCAAGCGCCAGGTCACGCGCGAACCGGCCTGCACCAGACCGGTGGACTGCAAGTCAGCCAGCGGCAACATGACCCGTGGCGCGAAATTCATGAACGCCGCGCCGCGGTCAGGCTCGGTGGCGATCAATTCGGCAATGCGAAAACTCTTGTCGCCCAGCTTCAGTACCCCGCCCGGCTGCACGCCCAGGCCGATCATCAAGGCCGGATCGACCCAGACGGTGCCGGCGGCAGGATTGCCGGCGACGCGACGCTCGCCATTGCCGGATTTCAGGGTCAGGTTGCCGCGCAGCGGGTAAGCGTCGCTGACTGCCTTGACCGAGGCCAGCATGGAACGCGATGCATCGCCGTCGCCGGCACCAGCCATGCTGGGAAACACCACTGTTTCTGCCAGTTGCAGGCCGCGCCGGCGGGCTTCATCCTTCCAGGCGGCATCGATGGATTTGTCCGCGCGGATCAGCAGGTCGGCGGCCAGCAACTGGTTGGCGTCACGCGCCAGGCCACTGCGCATCCGGTCGACAAAAAATCCGACCGACGACAGCGCGGCCACCGCCACCACCAGCGCAATGAGCAGGAAGCGCAGTTCACCGGCACGCCAGTCGCGTGCCGTCATGCGCCAGGACAGGCCGGCCAGAACGCGGCCCGTCATGCTGCCAGGCGCCGGAACAGCCAGCGCAGTCCGCGCCAGACTTTGGGCAGCAGCCAGACGGCCAGCAGCGCAAACAGCAACAGGATCACCACCAGCACCCAGGGCTGGAAGAACGCGGCCCACAAGCCGGTGACGACCAGCGCATCTTCCGAAAACGATGCCGCCCAGTTACTGAATGGCTCGGGTGAGGTATTGATCATCGCGCGGCTGCCGGCCTTGGTGGCATGGGCGCCTGCGGCAAAGGTGCCGCCGAGCAGCGCGGCAATGGTGGTCAGCGCGGGGTCGGCCTGGCCCAGCGCCGCCGCGCCGAGCACAGCGCCGGCCGGTATGCGGATGAAGGTCTGGATCGCATCCCACACCGAATCGACACCGGGCACCTTGTCGGCCAGGAATTCGACCACGAACAGGCCGCCGGTAATGGCCAGCACCCAGTTCGATTCCAGTACCTGCAAAGCGTCGGGCAAGTCCACCCAGCCTTGCCGCCCGAGCCAGCCGGCGATGAACAGCGTCATGTAAAGTCGGATGCCGCTGGCCCAGGAAAGGCCGGCGGCCATTGCAGCAGCGGGGAAAATTTCAGCCATGGACGTCGTTGTCGCCAGAAGGATTATTCGAGCGGCGCAGCCGCGATTCGGGGATTGAAGGAGAGCGCGCCACCAGCATCAGGCAGCCTGCCGCCACCAGCATGACCGGCAGGATGAAACGCCAGCCGAGATGGTAATACTGGTGCGCAAAATACAGGCCGCCGGCCAGTATCAGCAAAGGGCCGGCGACCACCGACGACTTGGTGATGCCGTCGAGTACCAGCACCGCCACGCCAGAGCCGGCCAATCCGAGGATCCAGAGCCAATGGGCGTCCGGCATCCAGTCCAGGCTTTTGAGCAGCCAGGAAACGCCCAGCACGATCAATACAATCGGAAACGCCGCGTCTTTCAAAATGAACATCCTCATCGGGTAATTATGGCGGGGTATGGCAAGGCAAGCTTGCCTGCATTATGCCCTGCCCCTACCATGTTGCCCTGTCTGCGGTTTTTTTGCCCGGAGCCTTCTGGCTGCGCCGACCGCCGCGGCCAGCAAGCCATCACAAAAACAAGGAGACGCCGATGGACCAGCAATTGCGCGACCTGGTTTGCGGCATGCCAAAAGCAGAGCTGCATATCCATATCGAGGGTTCGCTCGAGCCCGAACTTATCTTCGACCTCGCCAGGCGCAATGGCGTTGCATTGCCCTATCCGGATGTGGCGTCGCTGCGCCGCGCTTACGCGTTCCGCGACCTGCAATCCTTCCTCGATATTTACTACGCCGGCGCCAGCGTGCTGCTGCATGAGCAAGACTTCTATGACATGACCTGGGCTTACCTGGCGCGCGCGCATGCCGACCAGGTCCGTCACGTCGAAATTTTCTTCGACCCGCAAACCCATACCGAACGCGGCGTGCCCTTTGCCACCGTGATCGGCGGCATCCACCGGGCGCTGCGGGACGCCGATGCCCGATGGGGAATCAGCGGCGCCCTGATCATGTGTTTCCTGCGCCATCTGTCGCAAGGCGATGCAATGGCGACGCTGGAACAGGCGCTGCCGCACCGCGCCATGATCATCGGCGTGGGCCTGGACTCGTCCGAGCGCGGGAATCCGCCCGAAAAATTTGCTGACGTATTTGCGCGCTGCCGGCAACTGGGACTGCGCCTGGTAGCACACGCCGGCGAAGAGGGGCCGCCGGCCTATATCTGGTCGGCGCTGGACACGCTGCAGGTCGAGCGCATCGATCACGGTGTGCGTTGCCTGGAAGATTCGGCATTGACCGAGCGGCTTGCCAGAAGCGCCACGCCGCTGACAGTGTGCCCGCTGTCGAACGTCAAGCTGCGCGTGTTTGACCGGATCGGTGACCACAATCTGTTGGCCTTGCTCGAAGCCGGCATTGCGGCCACGGTCAATTCGGACGATCCGGCGTATTTCGGCGGCTATATCAATGATAACTTCGTTGCCGTGTTCGAGGCCTTGCCCCTTGGGCGCGAGCATGCGCGGGCGCTTGCCATGAACAGTTTTAACGCAGCCTTCCTGCCCGCAGGAAAAAAACAAGCCCTGCTCAGCGAGGTACAGGCGTATTTCGCCGCCTGACTTGCGGCTGCCAAAATTTTGCAGCCGGCAAAATTCCCGGCCTTGCCTGCCGTCACCTGAGGAAGCACAAAAATCGTCGGACCGGCGCCCTCTTGCGCTTCAGAGCGTGGCGCCGCGCCCGCTGGCAGGATGGCTCTTTTCGAAAATCTGCTGGCATCGCGCGCAGCGTTCGGCGATTGGCTGAACCATCAGGCGCTCCGCGGGAATCAACTCCCCGCAATCCATGCAGGTGCCATAGCTGCCGTTGGCGATGCGATCCCTTGCACGGCCAATTGCCCGCAACTCGACCATATCGCGGTTGATGGCCGCGTTGTCCAGGTCCGTGCTCAGGTCTGCGAAAGCGCTGTCCCCGGGATCGGGCGCCTCGGCAGCAAGCTTGGCGTAATCCTCTTTCTGCCCTTGCTCGCGCTGTACGTCAACCACCAGGTCTTTCTCGCGCTGGTCGAGCAAGGACACGATCTGATCAAGTTGCTGGGGTGATAAAGGATCCATTTTATTTCCGCAATAGAGACAGGGCTGGCGCGCGAAACCGCAATGCCATGCCGTTACCGGCATGCAATTGCCAAACGCAACGACGACGCCTTACTTAACGTTAATGAACTTGAGCTTTCTCAAACCCGTGCAGCACGATCTCCGTAAGATTCGCCAAAGTAAGTTTTCCCATACTCAACCCCGAGGGATTTCCATGAAACAGAAGCACGAAACTGATCGCGTCATTGCCGAACTCGTTGCGACCGCAAGTGCAAAAAACATGACGATGCGGGAGAGATATCTGCTGACTGAATCGCTGCGCAGCCTGGTCCGATTGGCAAAATCGGAATTGATGGCCGAAATCAAGAACAGTGTCCACCGTTTGACCGACGGCATTAGCGTACCGCCGCGCCGACGCCGCATACCGGCCAGTGACGGGCGTCCGCTGCAACAGGGCTTTGAATTCAACCAGTTCGACTAGCTTGCATCACCGCAAACAGGCTTCAACGCTCACCTGGATGCATGATGTCATGCTGCAGGCCGGACGCATTGTCAAGGCTCAAGCCGATGGCCGGCAATCCAACGCCAGCCTCGGCCGCCGCTCAGTTCCAGCGTCCCTTCGTGCCGCCCATGCTGTAACGGCCAGCGCCCAGTAACACGATAGCCAGCGCCACGAACAGATAAAACGCCTGCAGTTCCAGCGCCCAGCCGCCGGTGCTCGTGATCTTCAGGAAATCGCCGCTGTGAACCAGAGCGACGGCGACGATCATGTTGATCACCACCACCATTGCCGCCATGCGGGTCCAGACACCGATCACAATCAGGATCGGCGCCAGCACTTCCCCGATGAACACCGCATAAGCCAACTGGGTGGGCAGGCCGGCGGTGCCCAGCATGCCGGCGATCGGGCCAACGCCACTGATCATTTTTGCCACGCCGTGCAAGAGCAGCGTAGCGGCCAGCGTCAGGCGGAGTATGAGCTTGCCAAGGTCGTCGTTCATTTTTGTCCTCTTCTGCGCCCGGCAGCCAAGGCCGTGCATTGATTGTGGTCAATCGAAAAAAACAGTTTGGCTTCAATATCTTAGGTCGTTCCGGCTGTGCTTGTCCACAGTGTTGTCCCCTGAAACTGTGGATGACTGTACAGAATTCCGGACATGCTGCCCAATCGTACTTGCTATTTGGGCAGGTGCAATCATGGCAGATCAATACTGTCATGTCATGGAGCCGGTTGACTCAGGCTCCGCCATGCCCTGCCGCCCCCTGGCCTCGCCGATGACTGGACTTATACACACAAACGGTGGACAACATTGTGGATGAGTCCCTCTGGAAACACGCAAGTAACTGAAAGAATTGGATATTTTCCACTTGCTTGAAATCAATGCAGCGATGCACGCCGGGCTGGACAGCGGGACAGAAATGGGGGGCAACGGGGGGAACAACAGGGGGCACGGAAGATGGGCAGATTTACATTGTCTGTAAATATGCACGGGTCAGCATCCAATGCATCGCCGGCCAGCCCTGGATGAATCGCAGCGTCAAGCCGCCTGTGCCCTTTACAGTTGACCAATCGCTGCGCGTATTTCCGGCTGCGGTGGCACGGACCTTGCGGACCATGCTCCCCGCTGTCACTTCCATTGGAGGAAATATGAAGAAATTTACATCTGCACTTTTGATCGCCCTGCTATCCAGCGCGGGCATTGCAATGGCTCAATCATCATCCGGTAGCTCGACCGACACCCCGGCCTACGGCTCTGGCGCCTCGGGTGCTTCCAGCGGGGGCAGTGGCTCGCCAGGGGCATTGGGTACCAGTTCGAGCGGTGCGTCCGGCACCATGGGTTCGGGTAGCAGCTCTTCCGGGGCGAGCGCCACGGATTGCCCACCGGGTAGTGCCAGTGGCGCAAGCGGCGCTGCGGGCAGTTCCGGCAGCAGTACCGGCAGTACCAGCAGCAATGTGAATTGCCCGCCATCATCGTCCGGTGCATCGGGCACAACAGGCACCGGCAGTTCCTCGGAGCCAGCA
>NZ_JAUSNH010000229.1 GCF_030645335.1 Lacisediminimonas sp.
TCTCGTCCATCTTCGAGACGATGCCCGACGGTGCCTTGAAGGTCTGGCCGGCCATGGCGGCAATGACCTTGTCGGTGTCCGTGGACTTGGCCTTCTCGACGGCCTGCTTCCACATGTTGATGCCGATGTAGGTGGCTTCCATCGGGTCGTTGGTCAGCGGCTTGTCCTTGTGGCCAGCGATGCCCTTGGCCTTGGCGTAGTCAGACCACTTCTTGATGAACGCGGTGTTGTCCGGGTTCTTGATGCTCATGAAGTAGTTCCAGGCAGCCAGGTGGCCAACCAGGGGCTTGGTGTCGACACCGCGCAGTTCTTCTTCACCCACCGAGAACGCCACGACCGGCACATCGGTTGCCTTCAGGCCGGCGTTGCCCAGCTCCTTGTAGAACGGCACATTGGAATCGCCATTGATGGTGGAGATGACAGCAGTCTTGCCGCCGGCAGCGAATTTCTTGATGTTGGCGACGATGGTCTGGTAGTCAGAGTGGCCAAACGGGGTATAGACCTCGTCGATGTCGGTTTCCTTGACGCCCTTGGACTTCAGGAAGGCGCGCAGGATCTTGTTGGTCGTGCGCGGGTAGACATAGTCGGTGCCCAACAGGACGAAGCGCTTGGCACCGCCGCCATCCTTGGACATCAGGTACTCAACGGCAGGAATCGCTTGCTGGTTAGGTGCAGCGCCGGTGTAGAACACGTTCTTTTCCAGTTCTTCGCCTTCGTATTGCACCGGATAGAACAGCAGGCTGTTGAGTTCCTTGAACACCGGCAGCACTGACTTGCGCGACACGGACGTCCAGCAGCCAAACACGACAGCAACTTTGTCCTGGCCGACCAGTTGGCGCGCTTTTTCAGCAAACAGTGGCCAGTTGGAGGCCGGATCCACGACTACAGCTTCCAGCTTCTTGCCCAGCACACCGCCTTTGGCGTTGATCTCGTCGATCGTCATCAGCGCCACGTCCTTGAGCGAGGTTTCCGAAATGGCCATGGTGCCGGACAGCGAATGGAGAATGCCAACCTTGATGGTGTCGGCTGCCAGGGCGCTCGGTAGCCAGGCAGAAGCAACCAGCGCGAGGGCGCCTGCTGCCGTCGCCTTCAGTGCAATGCGTCGGGACATAGATACTCCTAGAGTTTTATGAGGGGAGGTTGCTGCTTTGCTGTGCTTGCTGCGATTACGCATGGCAATGGTTAGCATGGAGTGTGCCAACACGATCGTGGTGCAAGTAATCCCTGGCTGGCTGCGCACGCTTCTCGCCGGTGCGCTTTTGTCCTTCGATGGTGCTGATGTGATGGCGATGTACTTCAATGGTGCGGTGGTGCCGGATAGTCCTTGCACTGACGCTGCATTGGAGCGGCATGGATGTTCCCCGGCAGAGGGCGTGTCCGCTTGGTATGATGTGGGCGCCTGTTCTCCCGCTGCCTGGCAGCTTGCTTCCTAGTGCGTCACCCGCTTCCATCATGAATCACAACCCGAATCCAGCCGATCAGCACGACATGCCGCCCGAGCGCATACAGGCGCTTGACCAGGCGCAGCAACTGCATGACGAGTCACAAGCGGCAGATTTCCTGCTCCAGTGCAGTTGGCCGGACGCCCGTCTGATGGCGGCGGACTGGATCCATTCCCGCCCCTTGCTGGAGCATGTGCTGGCGGCCGTGCGCAACAGCGACCGCCGTGTCGAAAAGCTGCTGCAGCAACGGCTGGATGTGCTGGCCGAGCGCGAAGCGGCGACTGCTCGCGGGCAGCGTGCCGTGGAGCACGCGCAGTCCCTGGTCGCAGCCACGCCGCTGCTGGTCAACCAGGTCGGCGACCTCGACCGCGAATGGTCGCTGGTGGGGGACGCGCCCGAGTCGGTGCGCGCCGAGTTCGATGCGCTGCGAGAACAACTGCGGCAACGCCTGGACGCCCAGGCCCGACTGCAACATGCGGTGCTAGATGTCGGCGCACGCTTGCAGCGACTGATCGCGGATGCCGAGCCGAGCGGCGGCCAATTGCTGGCGCCAGCGCAGGTCGCGGCGACGCTGGACCAGCTGGAGGAAGAGATGGCCGGCTTGTGGGCCTCTGCCGAGGCGCCGTCGCTTCCCAAACGCGTGCTGACTGAGTTCAGGCA
Organism: Lacisediminimonas sp.; assembly: GCF_030645335.1. GTDB lineage: Bacteria > Pseudomonadota > Gammaproteobacteria > Burkholderiales > Burkholderiaceae_D > Lacisediminimonas. The sequence continues at coordinate 2,103 of NZ_JAUSNH010000229.1, forward strand.
AAAGCATGAGGCATTGCGCGCCGCGCTGGAAACGCTGCAGGAGCGCTATGCCGCGGTGATGGCCTGCCAGGATTTGCTGCTCGAATGGGAAGAGTCTGACGCCGGGGCGCTCGATGAAGCCGTCTTGCGGCAGCAATGGCAGGCGTTGGCGCCACTGCACCCGCTGGACGACGCCGCACTGCAGGAGCGCTTCCAGGCATTGCTGGCGAAGCTGGCAGGTCGTCGTCAATCCGAGGCGGATGGCGAGACCGAACGGCGGCGCCAGGCGCGCGACTTGTTCAGCCAGTCCATGGCCGCGATGGAAGAGGCATTGCGCAATGGCGCCTTGCTCGATGCCGCCGGGCATGAACACAAATTACGTGAAATGGACTTGTCCGTTGCGCATCTGCGCGGCGAGCAAAAGATGCGCCTGCAAAACGCGCGCGCCGAACTCGGTCGCCTGCAGGGATGGGCAAAGTGGGGCGGCAAGATCTCGCGCGAAGAATTACAGAAGACTGCGCTGGAGCTGCCGTCACGCAAGCTGCCGGTCGCCGACCTGGCCCGTGAAGTGCCCGGCCTGCGCGAGCGCTGGAAGGCGCTGGACGCCACGGCCGGCCCGGCCAGCAAAGATGCCTGGCAACGATTCGACGCGGCATGCACCGCCGCTTATGCGCCGGCGGCTGAACATTTCAAGAAGCTGGCCAAGGAACGGCAGGATAACCTGGAGCGCGCGCGGGCCTTGCTGGCCGAGGTGCGCGGCCAGGCCGACCAGCTGGAGCAAGCCGGCAAGGTCGGGGAAGTTGCCGACGCCGGCGACACGAATGAAGGCGGCGTCGGTGCTGCGCGCGTCGACGGTCCGCAGCCGGACTGGAAAGCGATCGCGGGATTTTGCGATCGAATGCAGCAGCTATGGCGTCGACTAGGGCCAATCGATCGCAAACCGAAAAAATCGCTCGACGCCGAATTTGCCACGGCGATGGCGCGGCTGACCAAGCCCTTGTCGATATTGCAGTCCGTAGAAAAGAACGAGCGTGAGCGCTTGATCGAAGCCGCGCAGGCAATCGACCCGGCACAGCGCCGGGCGGCCGAAGAGCTGCAGGCCTTGCAGCAACGCTGGCAGCTACGGGCCCGTAACCTGCCGCTCGACCGGCATGACGAGCACGCCTTGTGGCAGCGCTTCCGGGCGGCGTGCGACCAACTGTTTGCCAAGCGCAAGCAGCATGTCAAATCGGCCGATGCCGAACGCAGTACCCAATTGCGCGAGCGCGAAGCCTTGTGCGCACGCCTGGAAGCGGCGCTGCAGGAAAAGCCTGAAGCGATCCGCACGCTAATGCGGGAAGCAAGGGCCGCATGGACCAAGTCCGGTGCGGTGCCAAGGGCGGCGGAGCGGCAGATAGAAACCCGCTTCCAGCGTGCGCTGGCCGGCTTGCAAAAGCGGCTCGATGACGGCGAGCGCGGAGCGCGCCAGATGCGCGGCGACGTGCTGGCCCAGCGCTTTGGCTTGTGCCTCGAACTTGAACGTTCACTGATGGCGGGCGAGCCGGGCGCAGCGGGCCAGCAAGCACGCAGCCAATGGGAAGGGCTGCCCGCTGTTTCTACCGAGGCCGAACGTGCATTGGCAAGGCGCTTCGAGCAGGGCATGCAGGCACTTGAGCAACGGGATGCCGCATATCCGGCGCAGCTGCAAAAGAACTTGCCGTTGCTTGCCCATCAACTGTTGCGGGCGGAAATCCAGCTCGGCATCGACAGCCCGCCAGCCTTCGCGCGCGAGCGCCTGAAGGTGCAGGTCGAGGTGCTGCAGTCGTCATTGAAGTCGGGCGAAAAATCGCTGTCGCCGCACAGCCTGCTGCTGCAACTGTGCAGCTTGCCGGCGCCGCTCGATGCGCAGGCCGAGCAGCGGCTGCGCGCGGTGGCAAACCGGCTGGCCTGACCGGGGATTGCTCAGCCGCCGGCGGTCGGCGTGATGCGAGGGAATGTCACTACATGATCGGCTGCCAGCCGCACGCCGATTTTCTCGCCCAGCGCATGGTCGTGGTGCGAGGACACCATCGCCAGCACGGTCTGGCCGCTGGGCAGCTTGAGCGTGTAGAGGAACTGGGCGCCGCGAAATGCCTTGCGCACCACTTCGGCTTTCAGTTCGCTGCTCTCGTCATACAGCACATCGTCCGCGCGCAGCAGCACATCGACCTGCTGCGCATCCTTTTCATCGGTGGCGCAGTACTCCATTCCCTGCCATAGCGGCAGCGAGCCCAGCTCAACGTTCACGTGTTGTCTTTCGCGGTCCACATTGCCGGGGGCGAATACGCCCTGGCCGATGAAGTCGGCGACAAAGCGGTCAACTGGCCTGTGATACAGGTTGTAGGCGGTGTCCCACTGCACGATGCGACCGCCCTGCATCACCCCGATCTGGTCGGCGATGGCGAAGGCCTCATGCTGGTCGTGCGTGACCAGTACGGCCGTGGTGCCGAGTTCCTTCAGGATGTCGCGCACCTCACCGGCCAGCCGTTCGCGCAGGTCGATGTCGAGATTGGAGAAGGGTTCGTCCAGCAACAGCAGTTGTGGCCGCGGCGCCAGCGCCCTGGCCAGTGCAACACGCTGCTGCTGGCCACCGGAAAGCTCGTGCGGATATTTCGTTGCCTGGGTGCGCAGGCCGGTCATCGACAGCAGTTGCTGCACGCGGCTGCTGCGGTCCGCCGCCGACAGTTTGCGCAGGCCAAAGCCGACATTATCGGCGATGCTCAAGTGCGGGAACAGCGCGTAATCCTGGAATACAACCCCCACATGGCGCGATTCCGGCGGCGCCGTCAGGTGGCTGTTGCTCAGTTCTTTCCCGCCGATCAGGATGCGGCCATCAATCACGCGTTCAAAGCCGGCAATGGCGCGCAGCACCGTCGTCTTGCCGCAGCCCGAGGGGCCGAGCAGGCAGCCGATTTCGCCCTGCGGAACCGAGAACGACAGGCCGTGCACGATCTCATGCATGCGGCGTCCTGTCGTATAGCCCACGCGTATGCGGTCGACGTTGAGGTGAATCGGCGGGGACAAATCACTCATATTGCGGGTTCATGTCGAATTAATGGCTTGCTTCCTTGATGGATGATTATAATTCTCATTACGCTCGCAAGCAGCCAATCGGCAGCGAATGCCACGAAAAATGCCCTCCAAGCCTTTGAATCCGCCGTTTCGAACCGCCAACGCCGACGCCACCGTCGCCATGCCGCCCGCCCGTCACTGGTTGGGCGGCGGACAGTTGTTGCTGGCGCTGTCGCTACTGATCGCCTTGCTGGTCGGCGTGCCGGTGCTTGGCGTATTGTCCAATCTGTTTTCCGGTGTGCCAAGCGCGGGTACCTTTACCCACTTATGGTCCACCGTCTTGCCCGAGTATCTGTTCAACACAGTGGCAATCGGGCTGATCGTGCTGGCGCTGGCGGCCGTGCTCGGCATTGGTTGCGCCTGGCTGGTGGCTGTCTTTGAATTCCCGGGGCGCCGCTGGTTTGAATGGGCGCTGGTGCTGCCGCTGGCAATGCCGGCTTATGTCGTGGCCTATGCCTACACCGATTTCCTGCAGTTTTCCGGACCGGTGCAAACCGCGCTGCGCGCGCAGTTCGGCTGGCAGGCAGGGCAATACTGGTTTCCCGAGATACGCTCCGTGATCGGCGCGGGCATCCTTTTCGCGCTGGTGTTGTATCCCTATGTGTACCTGCTCACGCGCAATGCCTTCCTGGAGCGCAGCCCGAGGTTAAGGGATGCGGCGCGCGTACTGGGACGCGGTCCGTGGAGCATATTTTTCAGTGTCAGTTTGCCGCTTGCGCGTCCGGCCGCCGCCGCCGGACTGGCGCTGGTACTGATGGAAACCCTGGCCGACTATGGCGCGGTCGCCTACTTCGGCGTACCGACCCTGACCGCGGGCATTTACAAATCCTGGTACGCCTTCTCGGACCGGACTGCGGCAGCGCAGATCGCGGCAGTACTGCTGCTGTTCGTGGCGGCGCTGATGCTGCTGGAGCAAAAGAGCCGCGGGCGGGCACGCTACTACGCAGCGGGCGGGCGCGCAGTGGCGCATGTGCGGCGCCGCCTGCACGGACGGCATGCTTTCGGGTCGGTCGTGTTTTGCCTGGTGCCGCTCTTGTTCGGTTTTTTCCTGCCGCTGGCGGTGTTGTTGCGGCTGCTGATGCATGAAGACGCATTGCAGGCCAGCAGCCGCTATGTAGGCTGGCTGTTCAATACGGTATCCGCGGCTACGGTGACGTCCTTTATCGCGGTACTGATCTGCATCGTGCTGGCATATGCCGCCCGTGTCATGCGCAGCCGTTGGCAGAGTGCATGCAACCGGATCGTCAGCATGGGCTATGCGATTCCGGGCGCGGTCATCGCGGTGGGCATCCTGATCCCGCTATCGCGGATGGACAACTGGGCGTCGGATCACGGCTGGCAACTCGGCTTGGCCGGTAGCGTGGTGGCGCTGATCTACGCTTACCTGGTGCGTTTTCTTGCCGTGGCTTTCCAGAGTGTGCAGTCAGGCTTGGCGAAAATCACGCCGTCGATGGATGCCAGCGCCCGCAGCCTCGGCCATGGACTGATGTCCATGCTGTTGCGCATTCATACGCCACTGCTCTGGCGCAGTGTGCTGAGTGCGGGCTTGCTGGTTTTTGTCGACGTGGTGAAGGAGTTGCCCGCCACGCTGACGGTGCGTCCGTTCAATTTCGACACGCTCGCCGTGGTCACTTATCAGTTTGCCGCAGACGAGCGCCTGGCGGAAGCGGCATTGCCGGCGCTGACCATTGTCGCGATCGCGTTTGTCCCGGTGCTGCTGCTTGCTCGTGCCATCGCATCCGGCCGCGATGGCCGCTAGGCTCCGGCCTTATTCCACCAAGATGCTTACTCTTCGCCAACCACGGTAATGACCAACTCCTTGCGCGCGCTACGCGGCGAGGGCTCGGTCAGGTAGCGCGTGCCAAATGAAATGCGCGCATCTGCGGGGAGTTCGGCTGCAAGTTGGTTGATCTGTTCCTGCAGGGTCTGGAAACGGCTGCGAATCTGTTCGAGAGTCATTCGGGATTGCGTGAAAGGGTACGTGGAAAATAATGGCAACAGGCAGAGAGGGGGGGCCAGTGTATTGAACGTCGCAGTTCAACACACTGGTATGCCGTCATACGTATCGTTTGCATGTACAGCACGGATCAAGCATAGCCGCGCCATGTGACGCCACCATGACATGACTCAAAATGTGCGAACCTGACGATCGCTGACTGCCAGATGCGGTTGCATCCGCCGTGCAACAAACAGTCAGGCTGCCGGCGGGGTGCCTGATGCGTTTTTCGGACGGATCGACGGTTCAACCGTCGCGATGCTTTCATTCTGGATTTTCTTGACGACCTTGCCTGCTGCAATGTCATTGCAGACCTGGGTCAGCAGCCGGATGCCCAGCGGCGAAAGATCACGGCGCCAGATTTCGCCGGCCGTGTCGCCGGGCAGGACGAATACGTGTTCCTGCGCTGCGACCGGTCCGCCATCCATCACTTCATCAAGCCAGTAAACGGTGCCGCCGGTGACCTTGTCGCCCATCCGGATGGTCCATTCGACGGCGTCCTTGCCACGATGCAGCGGCAGCAGGGACGGGTGGTAACCGATTGCGCCGTAGCGGGTTTTCGCGCGGGTCGGCGCCTTGATGAAATCGTGGGAGTAGGCGGCGACGATCAGGTCCACGCCTTGCGGTATCGTGTTTTCATTGAGCAGGCCGGATTTCATCCACCTGACCTGGGCCTCTTGCGCGACTTCGGCAAGCCGGTCGAGCTCGCCCTTGGCGTTCCTGTCCGGCGAGGAAACGCCGACAATATGGTGACCCGCCTGGCGAAGAGCGGTAAATGCCTCGGCACCGAAGTGCTTCTGGCCGCAAAGATAGATATTGAGCGGCATGGATGGATGCTTTTGCTGGAAAATGGATAGGCCGTATATTACAGAATATGGCGGCTCCGGATTGTAGCAAGCTTGTGGCGTTGCCAGGCACAGTCAATGTGCGAGGCGATTGCCGCCTGGTCCGGCGGCGCAAATGATCACGATTACAGGAGGCTTGACCAGATGGACACCTTGATTTATTCACACGACGCTTGTTTTGAACATCGACCCGGCCCCGGGCATCCTGAGTCGCCGGAGCGTTTGCGGGCGGTGCTGGCGGCGCTGCGCTCGCCGGAGTTCGCGGATCTGAAATGGCGCGAAGCGCCGCTTGGCACGCGCGAGCAGGTGACACTGATCCACGATCCGGACTTCGTCGACCAGGTCATCGACGCCTCGCCGCGCAGCGGTTACGTGGCGCTGGATGCCGGCGATACCGTGATGTCGCCCGGATCGCTGGAGGCCGTCATGCGCTGCGTGGGGGCCGCCTGCGCCGCCGTTGACGACGTGATGAACGGCGAGGCCGATAATGTATTTTGCGCCACCCGGCCCTGCGGCCATCATGCCGAGCCGGACCGGGCAATGGGATTTTGCATCTTCAACCAGGCCGCGATTGCGGCGGCCTATGCCTACGATACGCACAAGCTCGAACGCATTGCCGTGGTCGATTTCGATGTTCATCATGGCAATGGCACCCAGGCGGCGTTTTACGACCGGCCCGAACTGTTCTATGCGTCAAGCCACCAGTCACCGTTCTATCCCGGCACCGGCGCTGCCGCGGAAAAGGGCAGCTCGGACAATATCGTGAATGTTCCGCTGCCGCGCGGCTGCGATTCCGCCTACTTCCGGGAGCGTATCAGTGCTGAAATGTTGCCCGCGATCCGTGCTTTCAATCCGGAACTGCTGATCATCTCGGCCGGATTTGACGCGCATGCGATGGACCCGCTTGCCGGACTGAACCTGCAGGACGACGATTACTACTGGATTACCGATGAGCTGATGAAGATCGCCAAAGATTGCTGTGGCGGCAAGATCGTGTCGATCCTTGAGGGGGGCTATAGCCTTGACGCGCTGCAATCGAGCACGACTGCGCATCTGAGGGCATTGAGCGGGCGGCCGGCCAGGGAAGCTTAGTCCTGGATCTGCCCGGCGTGTCCGGGCGCGCCTGGCCTTTGCCTATTTCGGTGTCTTCTCGCTGGCCTGGGTGAACATCTCGATTGAACTGTCGACGACCTCGTATTTGGACAAGTCGTTCAGGTTCATCAGCCCTTCATTGATGTAGGCATCCTTGCTTTCGGCGGGTTGCTGGGTGTCGCTGATCGGGAAGCGCCAGTAGACCTTGTCGAGTTCCAGGTCGCAGGTCTTGCGCACATGTTCAACCAGGCTTTTTTCCACGATGTGCGAAAGACGGAAACGTTTCATCGGTTCGGATTCGACCATGGCGGTGTAGTTTGCGCTGCCTTCAAGACGGGCGGCAGCCGCGGACACGAGAACGCCGCTCTTCCTGAAATAATCCCGGATCGCCGCAGCGATGTCGGCAGCGCCCTTGTCGGGCACTTGCGTGCTTTTCGGGGCCGACGGTTTCCAAAGCGACCGTGCGAGGAGGGCGCCGATCAACAAGGCGGCTATCGCTATCGCAAGGGTCGGCAAGTTGAACAGGGTGGGCATGGTGTTCTCGAAAATGGATGCACAGGCACAACAATCACTTATGTTACGGCATAAGTCACTGTAACTTTATGGTGCACTGCATAATGACGCAGCGCCAATCGTGGTGCAGAATTCGGCTGCATCATAAAAATCTATCCCAAAAGGGAAGGAGACACGGCCCGCCTCGGCCAAACCGCGGCGGGCTTTTCTTTGGCGCCGGATATCAGCCGCCTGAATAACTGGTATCAGGAATTGAAAGCAGACAAGGACTTTCCGCGCCGATATAGTCGTACCTGTCTCCTCCACCCTCCAAAAGGATGGATTAACCCGCAAACCGCAAGGTTCGCGGGTTTTTTTTATCTTCGAAATTGCTTTTTTGTTAATTTCAATGGTCGGATCACGTCTTTTCACTCCCTTTTGAGATCTCGCGCCGCCTTCGATTGCCGAACTTGCCACTGTGATGTACCGTAGCCCGACAAGCGGTTTGTCAACTTTGTCAGGTTTGTCAAAATATCCTGGATAGTCAAATTCACGTCGTTGTCCTGTCGGAGGAGTGGGTATGTACAGCAAGATCTTGATCGCCTATAACGGAACCCCTGAGAGCCGAATTGCGCTGCATGAGTGCATACGCCTGACACCGGACAAAACTGCGGAGATCCATCTCGTTGTCGTCGTGATTCCACCACCGTACCTGCTGGTCGGCGAGTATGCTGCCGCAGCAGTCCTGAGCGTCGAAGAGGGGCTGGCCGCCGAAAAGCAGAAGATGGAGAAGGAAATTGCCGAAGGACAGGCCTTGTTGACTGCAGCGGGGCTGAATGTCACCAGCCATCTCGAAGTCGGCGAACCGGCAGACGTGATCGAGGAAATGGTCGATCGGCTCGGCATAGAACTGGTGATTGTCGGACACGCCAGGCACAAGCCGTTTGCCCTTCGATGGTGGCGCGGGTCGGTCGACGCTGTGCTGGTCGAAAAAGTACGCTGCAGCGTGCTGGTCGCCAGCGATCGCAACCGTAACGGATCGAAGTAGCAGGCAGGCACCCCGAGAGTGCAAAGTAACGGATAGAAGCAGACAGTGAGTGATGCTGTGCGCAGAACCGGATCCGGGCAGCAGTCCAGTTGATTCTCGTCATCCCCGGTTTTTTTCTGGCCGGTAATCTCCTTCTCGTGCAGCAATGCGGCGACGCTGGAGGCGTGGATGGGACAGCAACTAGAAAAGACTGAACCTGCATCCGGTGCAAGCGCTTCGGAGCGGCCATCCATTGGCTCGTTGCAGGCCAAGGGGAGTTGTTGGTATTGCGATCAGGCGGTCGACAATGTCCGGCGCTTTTGCAGTCCGGCCTGCCGCAACGATTACCTGGAGGAGGAGGCCGGATATGCGGATGTGGTCAGCAGCTTGTCCACACTTCCGCCGCCGGTCGCAAAATCGGCGAATCCGTTTGAGCCGTCGCAGGGCGCGTTTCGATCGACGGTCCGGGACCCGGAAATCTCTTGACCGGGTCGCCACGCCAATGAATGGTCTACCTCCCGCCGGCTGGGTGCTGGCAATTGCAGCGGCAATCGGATTTGCGGTCTGGCTGATACGTGCGCTGCTTGCTGCCTTTCCCTGACTGTCGCACTACAATTCTTTCTGGATCAAGCGCCACAGGCCAGCCGTTGCGATTGCGCAAGGCTGTTGCGGGGGCGGCTCGTCAGAATGGGTCAAGGCTTTGCTTGACCTACGACGAGGACACCCCATGATGGAGCAAGACGAAATGCGACCCGACAGCTATGACCCCGACAATCTGTTGGGGGCGCTGATTCGCCGGCTCAAATTGAAAAATGATGCTGCACTGTCACGCGCGCTGGAGGTCGCGCCGCCCGTCATCAGCAAGATACGGCACCGTCGCCTGCCAGTCGGCGCGTCCTTGCTGATCCGGATGCATGAAGTGACCGACCTCAGCATTGAAGAACTGCGCCTGCTGATGGGGGATCGGCGCCGCAAATTCCGAATCAGTGACAAGCAGTTCAAGCCGAAGGCGGCAGCAAGAACGGTCTCCAGCGGTGCCGCGCCGGAAAACCGGGCCTGAATTGGCGGCTCGTTTCCATACCGGGTATCTCCTCTGCTTCCAATCTTCCACGCATTCAATCAGTGGCCCGCCATGCAATCCATGCCAGCCCTCGGTTCAGACGACGTGATTGAATGCCTGGTCGAGGCGATCAGCCGGCCTGGCGCTGCCAATACGGAAAGAAACCTGCTGCGCGAGGCACTGCAAAGCCTGGTGAGGCTGGCACAGGCTGAACAATTGCTACGGATGCAACTGGACTTCAATCAACTGACCACTCCACCAGCGCCACAAGCGGCAGTGCCGAACCGGGCGGGATAGGATGATGCCGGTCTTGCAGCCCTGTTGCGACGTGCGAATGAAGCCCGCCACAATGGCCGATTGATGCCCGTGCATTAGACTTGCGGGCCAAACACAGTTAGACTGTTCGGCTTTTCGCAGCCCTCTCCATGGCCACCCCATCCGATTCGCCGGCGGCCGCCGAAGACACCCTCGTACCTGGCACAGTTCCGGCGGAACTGATCGCTCGCGAGGTTGCCCGCCGCCGCACTTTTGCCATCATTTCCCATCCGGACGCGGGTAAGACCACGCTGACCGAAAAACTGTTGCTTTTTTCCGGTGCGATCCAGCTTGCCGGCACCGTCAAGGCGCGAAAGAGCGGCCGGCATGCGACTTCCGACTGGATGGAAATTGAAAAGCAGCGCGGCATCTCGGTTGCCAGCTCGGTCATGCAGTTCGAGTATCGGGATCATGTCGTCAACTTGCTCGACACGCCCGGCCACCAGGATTTTTCGGAAGATACCTATCGGGTCCTGACTGCAGTGGATTCGGCGCTGATGGTGATCGATGCGGCCAAGGGCGTGGAGTCGCAGACCATCAAGTTGCTCGATGTATGCCGGATGCGCGCCACGCCGATCATCACCTTCATGAACAAGATGGACCGCGAGACCCGCGATCCGCTGGAGTTGCTCGACGAAGTCGAGTCGGTGCTGAAAATCCAGTGCGCGCCGGTGACATGGCCGATAGGCATGGGCAAAAGTTTTCGTGGCGTCTACCATTTGCTGCGCGATGAGATCATGTTGTTCGCCGCCGGCAGCGAGCGTGCGGACCAGACCTTCGAAGTGGTCAAAGGCATCGACAACCCGCGCCTGGCTGCGATGTTTCCGCTGGAGATCGAACAGTTGAAAATGGAAGTCGAACTGGTGCATGGCGCATCCCATCCGTTCGACATTGATGCCTTCCTTGCCGGACGGCAGACGCCGGTGTTCTTCGGCTCGGCGATCAACAACTTCGGTGTGCGCGAAATTCTCGATGCATTGCTCGATTGGGCGCAGGAGCCGCGCCCGCGCGACGCAACCGTCAGGGCGGTAGCGCCGCGTGAGCCGTCGTTCTCGGGCTTTGTGTTCAAGATACAGGCCAATATGGATCCGGCGCATCGCGACCGCATCGCGTTCTTGCGGGTGTGCTCGGGCCGCTTCGAGCGCGGCATGAAAATCAAGCACCTGCGCCTCAATCGCGAGATCAAGGTTTCCAGCGTGGTGACCTTCATGGCCTCCAGCCGCGAGCAGATCGAAGAAGCCTATGCGGGCGACATCATCGGCCTGCCCAACCATGGCAACATGCAGATCGGCGACAGCTTCTCCGAAGGAGAAATGCTGCAGTTCACGGGGATACCGTTTTTTGCGCCGGATTTCTTTCGCTCGGTACGCATACGCAATCCGCTCAAGGTCAAACAGTTGCACAAGGGCTTGCAGCAGTTGGGCGAGGAGGGTGCGGTACAGGTATTCAAGCCAGTCCACAGCCAGGACATGGTGCTCGGCGCGGTTGGCGTGCTGCAGTTTGAAGTGGTCGCCAGCCGCCTGTTGAATGAATACGGGGTCGATGCCGTGTTCGAGGGCACCAGCATCAGCAGCGCGCGCTGGGTCTCTTGCGAGGACAAGAAAATGCTGGCCGATTTCGAGCGATCATCCGCCGGGCAGCACCTTGCGCATGACGCCGCCGGCAACCTGGCTTACCTGGCCACTTCCGGCGTGAACCTGCGGCTGACGCAGGAGCGCTGGCCCGGCATTACTTTCCACTCCACGCGCGAGCACGCCGCCCGGTTGTAAGGCCCGGCGGCTTGCACTGTGCCGGCTTTCTTGGCATGGTGAGGTCTTTCGCACGATCCGGTTCGACGCATGCCAAAGATGCTGCAGTTCTCAAAGTTTGCCCTGCGCGACCTGATCGTGACCGCCGGTCCGCCCTTGCTGCTGGTGGTATTTTTATGCGCGCTGGCCTATTGGCTGGTCGATCCGTTTCCGCCCAAAGTCGTCACCCTGTCGAGCGGGCAGGAAAACAGCTCCTACGAGCAGTTCGCCCGCCGGTACGCTGCAAAGCTCAAGAAACACGGGATCGAAGTGCGCATGCAGCGCTCCCAGGGCTCGCAGCAAAACCTTGAACGCCTGAAGGACCCTGGCTCCGGGATCGACATCGCGTTCGTCCAGAGCGGTTCTGCCGATCCGGAACATGCGCCGGGCCTGCAATCGCTGGGCAGCTTGTTCACCGAGCCGGTGTGGCTGTTCTATCGCGACAACCGCGACATCGGCACCATCACGCAGCTTAAAGGTTTGCGGGTGAATATCGGTCCCGAGGGCAGTGGTGTGCCCGGATTATTCCGTAAAATCCTGTCGGTCAACGGCATCGAGCCCGCTGACCTGGTCCTTGGCGAGCTGGAAAATACGCCGGCCACGGTTGAATTGCTGGAGAGCCGGATCGATGCGCTGGTGTTCAGTTCGGCGCCGAATGCGCCCCTGATCCAGATGCTGCTGCAAACGCCCGGCATCAAGCTGTTCGATTTTTCCCAGGCTCAGGCCTATAGCCGGCGCTTCCCCTTCATGACGCATGTCACGCTGCCGCGCGGCATCGTAGACCTTGGTCGCGACATTCCATCACGCGACTACCAACTGATCGCGCCGACGGCCACGCTGGTGGCGCGGGAAGACTTGCATCCGGCGCTGGTCGACCTGTTCGTGCAGGCCGCATCCGAGATCCATGGCCGTGCCGGCTGGTTCCGGCGCCATGGCGAGTTTCCCAACGCCGGCTATAACGAAATTCCCGTGGCGCCCGATGCCGAAAAATTTTACAAGAACGGCCCGCCCTTGCTGCAGCGATACCTGCCCTATTGGCTGGCCAATTTTTTCGAACGGATGTGGGTCGTGATCGTCGCTGTCGGCGCGCTGCTGCTGCCGCTGACGCGGGTGGTGCCGCCACTTTACGTGTGGCGCGTGCGCTCACGCGTATTTCGCTGGTACGGCGAGCTGCGGACCGTTGAGCATGCGATCGAATCGGCGTCGCCGGCCGAGCGCGCCACTGTGCATGCGTTGCAACTGGAGCGACTCAGCGAGATAGAAGACCGAGTCAACCAGATTTCGATCCCGTTGGCATTTGCCGAAGAGTTATATGGACTGCGCAGCCATATCAACTTCGTGCGCCAGCGGATCGCCGCACTGGATGGCGGCGAAGCGCCGGGTCGCCACGCCGACGCCAGGCTACCGGCGTGAAGCGACTGCCGCGATGCCGCCAGACCGCTGTGTGCGGCCGGCGCGGCCGCTCAGGCCCCCGACCATGGCAGGCCCGCGTAGCACCAGCCACCCACAGTCTTGCGATGGCCCTGGCTGTCCTTGTTGCCTTCAAAACCTTCCAGGATGTCGAAGCAGTGGACATAGCCTTGCTCGGTCGCTGCCTTGGCGGCATGCCGTGAGCGAACGCCGGAGCGGCACAGGAAAAGCAGCACATCGTCGGTGGCGGCAACCTGGCCCAACTGTGAAATGAAATCGGGATTGGGCGCGCCGCCCGGATAAAGTGTCCACTGTACCGCCAGATGCTGCGGCTCGGCGACCAGTACCCGGCCGATCCAGTCCCGCTCGGCAGTGGTCCTGACGTCGATGATCCTGACCCTGGGGTTGGCTACCAGTAAGTCATGCGCTTCTGTCGGCGTCATTGCCCCGGCATAGGGAAGGGATCCGTCTTGTCCGCGTTCACGGGCTACAGAAAGAATGTCGTCAGCAGTTTGCATGGCGCTCAGTACTCAGGATGGATGGATTGATTTGGATTATAAACAATCTGTTGGCAGCCGGATTCACCCGCAATTCGTATTGCACCAAGATTGTGCGTAATGGGATTAAAGCACCATATTGGTGCCTTAAAGAGGAGGTGCGCACCATCTTGAGGATTGTTTGGCAGCGCGTTGCAAAAAGATTGAGCCGCTGAATAAAATATCCTTCAAAATCAATGCATTCCTCACATCCGGGTTGCACGTGCTTAGCGCAAAGCGGTGGCATGCTTTCTGCTATCATGTCGGGCTGGATTTAGGCACTTGCTGCTACGGAACTTGTTGCAAAGTTCGCTGAGCCAAGGTCCCTGACAACAACATTATTCGCACTACTCTTTTAGGAGAATTCGCATGGCAAGGACGGCCGCAGAGGTCTTGAAGATGGTGAAAGACAACGAAGTCAAGTTCGTTGACTTCCGTTTCGCTGACACCCGGGGCAAGGAGCAGCACGTCACGGTTCCCGTTTCGCATTTCGACATGGACAAGTTTGAGTCCGGTCATGCCTTCGACGGTTCTTCCATCGCTGGATGGAAGGGCATCGAAGCATCGGACATGCTGCTGATGCCGGATGCAAACACCGCGAACATCGATCCGTTCATGGAAGAGACCACGCTGTTCATGCAGTGTGACGTCATCGAGCCATCGGATGGCAAGGGTTACGACCGCGATCCGCGCTCAATTGCCAAGCGCGCCGAAGCCTACCTGAAATCATCCGGCGTGGGCGACACCGCCTACTTTGGCCCGGAGCCGGAATTCTTCATCTTCGACAGCGTGCGCTGGCAGATCGACATGTCCGGCTGCTTCGTCAAGATTGGTTCGGAAGAAGCATCCTGGAGCACCGCCAAGGAACTCGAAGGCGGCAATACCGGCCACCGGCCGACGGTCAAGGGCGGCTATTTCCCGGTTCCACCGGTCGACAGCTTCCAGGACATGCGTTCAGAAATGTGCCTGATCCTCGAGTCGATGGGCATTCCTGTCGAAGTGCATCACCACGAAGTGGCAGGCGCCGGACAGAACGAAATCGGTACCCGGTTCTCCACCCTGGTCGAGCGCGCGGACTGGACCCAGAACATGAAGTACGTGATCCAGAACGTGGCCCACACCTACGGCAAGACGGCGACGTTCATGCCCAAGCCTATCGTCGGCGACAACGGTTCCGGCATGCACGTGCACCAGTCGATCTGGAAAGATGGCAAGAACCTGTTTGCCGGCGACGGCTATGCTGGCCTGTCCGATTTCGCGCTGTACTACATCGGCGGCATCATCAAGCATGCGCGTGCACTCAACGCCATCACCAATCCGGGTACGAACTCGTACAAGCGGCTGGTGCCGGGCTTTGAAGCACCGGTCAAGCTGGCTTACTCGGCACGCAACCGTTCGGCTTCGATCCGCATTCCGTATGTTGCCAATCCGAAGGGTCGCCGCATTGAAACCCGTTTCCCGGATCCACTGGCCAATCCATACCTGTGCTTCGCCGCGCTGATGATGGCTGGCCTGGACGGTGTGCAGAACAAGATTCATCCGGGCGAAGCGGCATCCAAGGATCTGTACCACCTGCCACCCGAAGAAGACGCAAAGATCCCAACCGTCTGTTCTTCGCTTGAACAGGCCCTGGAATATCTTGATGGCGACCGTGAGTTCCTGACCCGTGGCGGCGTATTCAGCGACACCATGATCGACGCTTACATCGAACTGAAGATGCAGGAAGTCACGCGTTTCCGCATGACGACCCATCCGATCGAGTTCGACATGTACTACTCGCTGTAAGCAGCAGCGGCTGCAATAGCCGGGTCAGCGCACCGACCCGGCGACAGTCTGGACAGGTATCCCGGGGTGAAAGCCCGTTGCGGGATCAATATCCCGGCTGGCATATCAGAAAGCCATTTGCACGGCCACTTGTCGCTTGACCAGTGCGCCATCCTGGTTCGGACAGACCCCGTTACGCGTCTTAATCGGCGCGTAACGGCGGATTGTCGAATAAAATACCGAACCCGCCGCGCAGGCATTGCGCTTGACCGGGTATCTGTATCCCCATTCCCCCGTTGATGACCAAGACAGATGTGGATGCCTGTCCCTGTCGGGTCGCATCCGGGTGGAGAATAATAAATCCAGAAGGAGATGAAGTTGACCACAGAATTGCCAAAAATTATCGACACCCGATTCCGCACTGCGCTGCGCCGGCTCCACGCCGCGGGGCGCATTGACACTTACAGCGGCCCGGTCGATGTCGATTATGAAATCGCCAGCGTCCTGAAAAAGCGCGACGGCGGCCGTGCCATCCTGTTCCCTGAAGTCAAGGGATTCGGCATGCCCGTGATCGGCAATTTCCTGGCGTCGAAGGACAACTGCGAAGCGGCATTCGGCATGGATTTCCGCGGTATTCGCCAGTTCGTCACGCGCGCAATGGCAAACCCGATCGACCCGCAAATCGTGCCGACTGCGCCGTGGCAGGAAAACGTCTACACGAAAGATTTCGACATCGGCAAAATGCTGCCGGTTCTGCGGCATGCCGAAAACGATCCGGCCCGGTTTGTCACGGCCAGCGTTGTCATCGTGCGCGATCCGGAAACCGGGATCTACAACGCCTCGTACCACCGCATGCAGTTGGTCGGCCCCAACCAGACAGCGTTGAAAATGGATTACGGCCGCCACCTGCGCCTGGCGTTCGAGCGCGCCTGCAAGCGCGGTGAAGACTTGCCCATCGCCATCTGCATCGGCACCGACCTGTCGGTGCTCTATACGGCGGCGACGATGGGTTCGCAAATGCCCGAAACTGCCGATGAGCTGAAGGTGGCTGGCGGACTGATCGGTGCACCACTGCCGGTGTGCAAGGGGCTCACGCAGGACCTGCTGATTCCTGCCAATACCGAAATCGTGCTGGAAGGAGTGCTCCGGCGCAACAAAAGCGTGCATGAAGGACCGTTCGGCGAATTCATCGGCTACATGTCGGCCGACGGCCCGGCCCCGATTTTCGACATCACCTCGATCGGCCATCGCAATGATCCGATTTACTACGCGATCAATGGCTATGGCCGGGAAACGGTCATGCTGCGCAAGTATGTGCTGGAGGCCAGCCTGCTCAAGGTGCTGCAGTCGGCAACGCCTTTCGTCAACGATGTCGAGATCACCGCTGGCGGTCTGCACCGCTTCCATGCCGTGCTGAGTGTCCAGAAAACCTCGGCGCAGCACGATGGCCTGCAGCGCAATGCGATCCTGGCGTCGTTTGGTGCGCTCAAGGACCTGGACATGATCATCGCGGTGGATAGCGATATCGACATCCATGACCCGGCCGATGTGGAGTATGCGCTGGCTACCCGCATGGAGGCATCGCAGGACCTGATCGTCATTCCAGGCGCGCGCGGACATGAATATGTCCGCAAAGGCCGTGACGGTATCCGCGCCAAGCTCGGCATTGACGCCACCGTGCCGTTTGACCAGAAAGAACGCTTCACCAGGGCGAAGTTCAAGGATCTGGCGGTCGACGAAAGCCGAATCGGCGCAAATGCAGCCCAGCATGTGAAGTGGCTGGGTCAGCAGGACTGAGTTCGTCAGCCGGCGCCCGGGATCTGGCAGCTTGTGGCGCTATTGCGCCGCAACATGGCGGGTGCGGGAAGCCCGCTTGTCCGGTGCGCCGAGGGTGCGCACGACGCTGGTACAAGGCGGAGCAGGCTGTTGAATGCTCCGCTTTTTTGCGTCCGGTTGTTGCATTCTGGTCGGCGTCGGGCAGCCAGATTTGAATTGCACGGGCAACTGGCCTAAACTGATCATCCGTCTGTTACGGTGCGGAAACAACTAGATGAAAGCACAACTGACAGTATTGCTGATGGCGCTGGCCGGGGTGGCGCACGCCCAAAGCGACGTCTATGTCTGCGTCGGCGAAAACGGCACACGCGAGTACAAGAATACCGGGCTCACCAAGGGCTGCAAGCGGGTCGACCTGCCAGCGCCGGCCATGATCGCTGCCCCTCCTGCATCCTACAAGAAGCCGGTTGCGCAGACGGCGGCAGCCAAGCCTGCGGCATCGCCCGGCGACTTTCCCCGTATCGACAGCGGTGCGCAAAAGGTGCGCGACAATGACCGCATGCAGATCCTCGCCGACGAGCTGAAAGCCGAGGAAAAGAAAATGGCCACGCTGCGCCAGGAGTTCAATGGCGGCGAACCGGAACGTCGCGGCGACGAACGCAATTACGCCAAGTACCAGGATCGTGTGGCCTCGATGAAGCAGGACCTGGCGCGCGCCGAAAAAAATATCGAAGCCTTGAAACGCGAGATCGCTAACCTGAAATAGCGGCCAGTGCCCTTCTTGTTCCGATCAAAAGGCCGCCCGGTGCGGCCTTTCGCTTATTGTGCATCCGCCAATCCGCTGATTCCTTGATTCGTTGACTTGTTGATTCATTGATACTGAATACGTGAATACCCCTCTATTCCCTACCGCAGGGCTCGACCTGCTGTCGTCTGCCGTGCTGCTGCTCGACGCCGGGCAACGCATCTGCTACGCCAATCCGGCTGCTGAAAACCTGCTGGAGATTTCGGCAAAATCGATGAAAGGCCAGTCGCTGGCCGAGATCTTCGTCAATAGCGAAGAACTGGAGGCGATGTTCGAGCAGGCGGTGGCGCATCAGTTTGCCGACAAGCGGGTTGACATGGCCCTGGAACGTTCGGGCCACGATCCGATCCAGGTGCATGTGGTGGTGGCCGCGCTGGACAGCAGCGAGCAGCCGGTGCTGATCGAATTGCGAGAGAACGTGCAGCAGCTCAAGCTTGACCGTGAAGAGCGCCTGCTGGACCAGAGCCAGGCCAACAAGGAGCTGATCCGCAACCTGGCGCACGAGATCAAGAATCCGCTGGGTGGCATTCGCGGTGCGGCGCAGTTGCTCGAACTCGAGCTGCCGGAGCGCCAGCTCAGGGAGTTGCGGGAATATACGCAAGTCATCATCAAGGAAGCGGATCGCCTGCAGACACTGGTCGACCGCCTGCTGGCGCCGCACCGGCGCCCGCACATCGTCGGGGACGTCAACATCCACGAAGTGTTCGAACGCGTGCGCAGCCTGATCCTGGCGGAATTCCCGAACGGGCTGACCATACAGCGCGATTACGACCTGTCGATTCCGGAATTCCGCGGCGACAAGGAGCAACTGATCCAGGTTGTGCTGAACATTGCGCACAATGCGGCGCAGGCGCTGTCCGGGCGTATCGCCGCTGGCGATGCGGTGCTGAGTTTCGTCACGCGCATCGCGCGCCAGATGACCCTCGCCAAAACCCGTTATCGGCTGGCATTAGACTTGCATATTATCGACAATGGACCGGGCATCCCACCCGAGATACAAGACCGCATTTTCTATCCGCTGGTGTCGGGTCGCGACGGCGGTAGCGGTCTTGGACTGACGCTGGCGCAGACTTTCGTGCAACAGCATCTCGGATCGATCGAATGCGAAAGCCGCCCGGGCCATACGGACTTCCGGATACTGATACCGCTGCCATGAGTTCATGCAGTCGTCGCTTTTCCGGATGGTTTTGGATTCTGCAGGACCCTGGCGCATTCGGAACCAAGAACGCGCCATTGCCTTTGAGACGACTACACAAAACTTATGAAACCAATCTGGATAGTGGATGACGATGAATCGATTCGCTGGGTGCTTGAAAAGGCGCTCGCACGGGAGAATCTCGCCACGCGCAGCTTCTCCAATGCACGCGATGCGATGGAAGCGCTCAAGACCAGCACACCACAAGTATTGGTCTCCGACATCCGGATGCCCGGTGAATCCGGCCTGGTGTTGCTGCAGGAGGTAAAGACGCGCCATCCCGGTTTGCCGGTCATTATCATGACGGCGTTCTCCGACCTCGATTCCGCCGTAGCCGCATTCCAGGGCGGCGCATTCGAATATCTCGCCAAGCCATTCGACCTGGAGAAAGCAGTCGAACTGATCCGCCGCGCACTGGAAGAAAGCCTGCGCGAAGCCAGCGTCGAACAACTGCTCACCGAAACTCCCGAGATACTCGGCCAGGCGCCAGCCATGCAGGACGTGTTCCGCGCCATCGGCCGTCTGTCGCAGTCGCATGTCACGGTCCTGATCACTGGCGAATCGGGCACCGGCAAGGAGCTCGTTGCACGGGCGCTGCACAAGCACAGCCCGCGTTCCGGCCAGCCGTTCATTGCGCTCAATACCGCGGCCATCCCCAAGGATCTGCTGGAGTCCGAGCTGTTCGGCCATGAACGCGGCGCGTTCACCGGCGCCCAGGCAATGCGGCGCGGCCGCTTCGAGCAAGCTGAAGGCGGCACCCTGTTCCTCGACGAGATCGGCGACATGCCGTTCGACCTGCAAACGCGGCTGTTGCGGGTGCTGTCAGACGGACATTTCTACCGTGTTGGCGGACACCAGCCCTTGAAGGCAAACGTGCGTGTCATCGCTGCAACCCACCAGAACCTGGAAACGCGGGTGCGCGAGGGCATGTTTCGGGAAGACCTTTACCACCGCCTGAATGTGATTCGCCTGCGGCTGCCGGCGCTGCGCGAGCGGCGGGAAGACATTCCGATCCTGACGCGTTTTTTCCTTGCCCAGAGCGCCAAGCAGCTTGGCGTCGAAGCCAAGCGGATGTCGGACAATTCGATGCAATTCCTGGTTGGCCTCGAGCTTCCCGGCAACGTGCGGCAGCTGGAAAATCTCTGTAACTGGATCACCGTGATGGCGCCCGGCCAGACCGTGGAGATCAAGGACCTGCCGCCGGAATTGATCGAAGGGCAGGCCGGCGTTGCGCTGCTCACGCCGCATAACGGCATCGTCGCGATACCGTCGCAGTTGGGCCAGGTCGGTAGCGGGAACGTCGATCCGAATACCACCATGATCAACGTCAATGGCGCAGTGCCGGCAGGCGCACCAAGTCAGTACTCCAATGCACTGCCGGGCGCACCGATGTTGGGCAGTGCGCCGGTCAGCGCCAGCTGGATCGCCTTGCTTGAGGCCGAGGCCGCCAGCATGCTGTCGGCAGGACGGCCGGAAGTCATGGACGCACTGGGCCGGCAGTTTGAATCGGCGTTGATCAAGTCGGCACTGCGCTACACGCACGGGCGCAAGAACGACGCGGCGATCCGGCTCGGAATCGGGCGCAATACGATTACGCGCAAGATCAACGAACTCGGGATAGACGGGGCAAAGGACGAGTGAGGGCGGGGCGCTTGTCTGCGCCTTGTCGGGTAGCTTACTTGCCGGCCAGCCGCCGCCAGAGCGTGGTGCGGCTGATCCCGAGATGGCGGGCCAGCGCATTGCGATTGCCGCCAAATTGCGCCATCAACTGGTCCAGGTTTTCGGTGGCGGCTTGCCCGTCACTGTCCACCACCGCTTGCGCTTCGGCCCCGGCCACGCCGGTCGCAGCACCTGCCGCTCCTGGCGCCAACTCAGGCGCGACCTTCAGCAGGAAGCCCGGCCCGAACGCCTGTAATGGCGTTGCGGCCAGATAGAGCGCGGCGCGCTGCATCAGGTTGCGCAGCTCTCGCACATTCCCGGGCCACGCGTAGCCATGCAACAGGCTGGTACAGGCTTCGGTTTCGGCATGCAGGTTGGTTCCGGGGCGAACACGAAGGTCGGCCAGCGCATTCTTCAGGCACCATTCGGCGAGCGGCCCGATATCCTCGACCCGATCACGCAAGGGCGGCAGCGAAAGGCGTAAAACCGACAGCCGATAAAACAGGTCGGCCCGGAAGCGGCCATCCTGCACGCGTTGCAACAGGTCGCAATGTGTCGCGCTGATGATGCGTACGCTGACCGGAATCGGCCGCGTCCCGCCGACCCGCACGATTTCCCGTTCTTCCAGCACGCGCAGCAGCCTGGTTTGCAGCGGCAATGGCATCTCGCCGATTTCATCCAGGAACAGCGTGCCGCCGTGCGCCACCTCGAACAGGCCGGCGTGGCCACCGCGGCGCGAGCCGGTGAATGCGCCTTCTTCGTAACCGAACAGTTCCGACTCCAGCAGTGACTCGGCAATGGCGCCGCAATTGACAGCGACGAAGGGCTTGCGCACGCGCTGGGCGATGGCGCTCTCGCGATGGATCGCCTGTGCCACCAATTCTTTGCCGGTGCCGGTTTCGCCCTGGATCAACACCGTGGCCGGCGACTTTGCGTACAGCACGATCGACTGCCGCAGGGCTTGCATGGCGTGGGATTCGCCACGCAAATCATTGAGTCCGTGACGGGCGCTGAAATGTTCGGCGGCCGGACGTACCGGTTGCCGGGCGGCCTGCAACTGCGCCTGTCGCGCCAGCTCCAATGCCTCCTGGAATGCCTGCCGGATCGATGACGACGAGTAGACCAGCACGCCGGTCACGCCCGCCTCATCCGCCAGGTCCGTGACCAGGCCGGCGCCGACGATGGCCTCCACGCCGGCTGCCTTCAATTCGCCGATCTGCAGCCGCGCATCTTCCTCGGTGGCGTACGTCCGTTGCAGGATCTGCAAGCCGAACGTCGACTGGAAGTCGGCCAGGTCGGCCAGGGTTTCCTGGTAACTGACGATGCCGATCCTGGGCGAAATGCGCCGCGCGCGCGCCAGGGCCTGCAGGTAATCGAAGCCGCTGGCTTTGGCGACGATTACGGGTATCGACAGCCGCGCCTTCAGGTAGGCGCCGTTGGAGCCGGCAGCGATCACGGCATCGCAGCGCTCGTCTTCCAGCCGCGCGCGGATGTGACGCACGGCCTCCTCAAAGCCAAGGCTGATCGGTTCAATGACAGCCTGGCCATCGAACTCAACCGTAATGTCGCGCAACAAATCCGATAGCCGGGAAATGGAGACAGTCCAGATGACCGGTTTGTCGTCGCTGGCAGGCGGGGAAAGGTCAGCTCGAGCCATGTTTCAGTTTTGTTTCAATGTTTCATAAAGACTGTTTCATTGAAACACAATTGAGGGCGGGAGACAAGCTTCCAGTCCTTGTCAGCATAGACAGGGAATCATTCAAGTTGCTGATTCCATGACTATTTTCATTGCGGGGATTTGAAACGTCGGACAGCGCTGCGCTTGGCACAGCGTTTGCGATGGAGTGTCAGTGATTTGCTACTGAAACCGTCCCTACCAGGTGAAACCATGACGCTTCGTTCTGCCGGCGCTGCCTTGCGCCAGGCGCTAAAAGAAGAATCCCCGTTGCAGCTTGTCGGGGCCATCAACGCCAACCATGCTCTGCTGGCAAAACGCGCAGGATTCCGGGCCGTCTATGTGTCCGGTGGCGGCGTCGCTGCCGGCTCGCTCGGCCTGCCTGACCTGGGCATCTCGGGCCTGGATGATGTGCTGACCGACGTGCGACGCATCACCGATGTGTGCGACCTGCCGCTGCTGGTGGATTGCGACACCGGCTTTGGCTCATCCGCCTTCAACGTTGCGCGCACCGTGAAGTCGATGATCAAGGCTGGCGCTGGCGGACTGCACATTGAAGACCAGGTCGGCGCCAAACGATGCGGCCATCGGCCCAACAAGGAAATCGTCAGCAGCCAGGAAATGGTCGACCGGATCAAGGCTGCAGTCGACGCCCGCAGCGACCCCGATTTCGTCATCATGGCACGCACCGATGCGCTGGCCGTGGAAGGGCTGGACGCCGCGATCGAGCGGGCGCTTGCCTGTGTCGAAGCGGGGGCCGACATGATCTTTCCCGAGGCCATTACCGAATTGGCGATGTACAAGAAATTTGCCGACGCAGTGAAAGTGCCGATCCTGGCCAATATCACCGAATTCGGCGCTACGCCGCTGTTCTCCGTCGATGAGCTGCGCAGCGCCGGTGTCGGCATGGTGCTGTATCCACTGTCGGCGTTTCGTGCAATGAACAAGGCGGCAGAAAATGTCTACACGGCACTGCGCCGCGATGGCACACAGAAAAACGTGATCGACACCATGCAGACCCGTATGGAGCTGTACGACCGCATCAATTACCACGACTTCGAGCAAAAGCTGGATGCACTGTTCGTCCAGCAAAAATCAAAATAGAAAGGGAGACCAAGCAATGAGCGAGCAGCAACAGGCATCTGCCTTCAAACCGAAAAAATCCGTCGCCCTGTCCGGTGTGACGGCCGGCAATACCGCACTGTGCACCGTCGGCAAGACCGGCAACGATCTGCACTACCGCGGTTATGACATCCTGGATGTGGCAGACACCTGCGAATTCGAAGAAATCGCCTACTTGCTGGTGCATGGCAAGCTGCCCACGGTGGCCGAACTCAAGGGCTACAAGGCCAAGCTGAAGTCGCTGCGCGGCTTGCCCGCGAATGTGAAGGCGGTGCTGGAATGGCTGCCGGCGTCAGCCCACCCGATGGACGTGATGCGCACTGGTGTGTCGGCGCTCGGCTGCGTGCTGCCGGAAAAGGACGACCACAATGCGCCCGGCGCGCGCGACATTGCCGACCGTTTGATGGCCTCGCTCGGCTCGATGCTGCTGTACTGGTATCACTACAGCCACAACGGCCGGCGCATTGAAGTCGAGACCGACGACGAGTCGATCGGCGGCCATTTCCTGCATCTGTTGCACGGCGTCAAGCCAAGTGCGGGATGGGAAAAAGCGATGCACACTTCGCTGATCCTGTACGCGGAACACGAGTTCAATGCCTCTACCTTCGCTGCCCGGGTGGTTGCCGGCACCGGTTCGGACATGCACTCGGCCATCGCCGGCGCGATTGGCGCATTGCGCGGCCCCAAGCATGGCGGCGCCAATGAAGTCGCGTTCGAAATCCAGAAGCGTTACGACAATCCGGACGAAGCCGAAGCCGACATCCGCCGCCGTGTCGAGAACAAGGAAGTCGTGATCGGCTTTGGCCATCCGGTGTACACGGTTTCCGATCCGCGCAACAAGGTGATCAAGGAAGTGGCCCGCAACTTGTCCAAATCAGCCGGGTCAATGAAGATGTTCGACATTGCGTCCCGCCTGGAAGAGGTGATGGCCGACGCCAAGAAAATGTTCCCCAACCTGGACTGGTTTTCGGCGGTGTCGTACCACATGATGGGTGTGCCAACGGCGATGTTTACGCCCTTGTTCGTGATCGCACGGACCTCCGGCTGGGCCGCGCATATCATCGAGCAGCGCATCGACAACAAGATCATTCGTCCGAGCGCGAACTATGTGGGTCCGGAAGACCTGAAATTCGTGCCGATCAAGAACCGCAAGTAAAACCCAAGCCCCGCCATGAACACCGCAAACCGCAAACCCCTGCCCGGCACCCAGCTTGATTATTTCGACGCGCGCGCCGCGATCGATGCGATCCAGCCCGGCGCCTATGACAAGCTGCCCTATACCTCGCGCGTGCTGGCCGAGAACCTGGTGCGCCGTTGCGACCCGGCCGCGCTGCCGGCATCGCTGGCGCAAATCATCGGGCGCAAGCGCGAGCTCGACTTTCCGTGGTTCCCGGCGCGCGTGATCCTGCAGGACATCCTGGGCCAGACTGCATTGGTCGACCTGGCCGGACTGCGTGACGCGATTGCAGCCAAGGGTGGCGACCCGACCAAGGTCAATCCGGTGGTGCCCTCGCAACTGGTGGTCGATCATTCGCTGGCGGTGGAGTTTGCCGGGTTCGACCCGGACGCCTTCGCCAAGAATCGCCAGATCGAAGAGCGACGCAACGTCGACCGCTTCGACTTCATCCAGTGGTCTAAAAAGGCGTTCAAGAATGTCGACGTGATCCCGCAGGGCAATGGCATCCTGCACCAGATCAATATCGAGCGCATGTCGCCGGTAGTCCAGGCGCAAGACGGTGTCGCCTTTCCCGATACGCTGATCGGTACCGACAGCCATACGCCGATGATCGATGCCCTGGGAGTGGTCGGCGTCGGCGTGGGCGGCCTGGAGGCCGAGAGCGTGATGCTGGGACGCGCAGTCTACATGCGCCTGCCCGACATCGTCGGGGTTGAATTGAGCGGCCGCGCCGCGCCTGGCATAACCGCCACCGATATCGTGCTGGCGCTGACTGAATTCCTGCGCACGCAAAAGGTGGTGTCAACTTACCTGGAATTCTTTGGCGAGGGCGTTGCCCACCTGACCCTGGGCGATCGCGCGACGATTTCCAACATGACGCCTGAATTCGGCGCCACGGCTGCGCTGTTTTACATTGACGAGCGCACCATCGATTACCTGCGGCTGACCGGGCGCGACGATGCGCAAGTCAGGCTGGTGCAGACCTACGCCAAGGCAGCCGGCCTGTGGGGCGACAGCCTGGAATCCGCCGAGTATGAGCGGGTGCTGAAATTCGACTTGTCGAGCGTAGTGCGCACGATCGCCGGTCCTTCCAATCCGCATCAGAAGATCCCAACCTCCACGCTAGGGCAGCACGGCCTGGCCAGGCATATCGAGACCACGCCCGGCGAGATGCCGGATGGCGCGGTGATCATCGCGGCGATCACGAGTTGCACCAACACCAGCAATCCGCGCGGCATGATTGCCGCCGGCCTGCTGGCGCGCAATGCCAACGCCCGCGGCCTGCTGCGCAAGCCCTGGGTAAAAAGTTCGCTGGCGCCGGGCTCGAAGGCGGTACAACTGTACCTGGAAGAAGCGCGGCTGCTGCCGGAGCTGGAAAAGCTTGGCTTTGGCGTAGTGGCCTTCGCCTGCACATCCTGCAACGGCATGAGCGGCGCGCTAGACCCGGCGATCGAACAGGAGGTGCTGGCGCGCAAGCTTTATACGACCGCCGTGTTATCGGGCAACCGCAATTTCGAAGGCCGCATCCATCCGCGTGCGAAGGAAGCTTACCTCGCCTCGCCGCCGCTGGTGGTGGCGTATGCAATCGCCGGCACCATCCGCGTGGACATCGAGCGCGATGCGCTCGGCGTGGACAAGGACGGCCTGCCGGTCATGCTCAAGGACATCTGGCCGGACGACGCCGAGATCGACGCCGTCATCGCCAGCAGCGTCAAACCGGAACATTTCCGCAAGGTCTACGAACCGATGTTCGCCATCAGTGCCGATGCCGCGGAGAAGGTCAGCCCGCAATACGACTGGCGTCCTCAAAGCACCTATATCCGCCGTCCGCCGTATTGGGAAGGCGCACTGGCTGGTGCGCGCAGCTTGCGCGGCATGCGTGCGCTTGCGGTACTGGGCGACAACATCACCACCGATCACCTGTCGCCATCCAACGCCATCCTGCCGGAAAGCGCCGCCGGCGAATACCTGGCCAAAATGGGCTTGCCGCAGGAAGACTTCAATTCGTATGCCACACATCGTGGCGACCACCTGACCGCGCAGCGAGCGACCTTCGCCAACCCGCGCCTGAAAAATGAAATGGTGCTGGAAAACGGCGTGGTCAAAGAGGGGTCGTTGGCCCGCATCGAACCCGAAGGCCGGGTCACCCGCATGTGGGAAGCGATCCAGACCTACATGGAGCGCAAGCAGCCGCTGATCGTGATCGCCGGCGCCGACTATGGGCAGGGCTCGTCACGCGACTGGGCTGCCAAAGGCGTGCGGCTGGCCGGCGTGGAGGCGATCGTTGCCGAAGGCTTCGAGCGTATCCACCGCACCAACCTGGTCGGCATGGGCGTGTTGCCGCTGGAATTCAAGCCGGGCGTCAACCGCAAGACACTGGCGATCGACGGCAGCGAAAGCTTCGACGTGATGGGCGAACGTACGCCGCACGCGACACTGGTGCTGACCATCACCCGGCGCAACGGGGAACGGATCGAAGTGCCGGTGACCTGTCGTCTCGATACCGCGGAAGAAGTGGCGATCTACGAAGCGGGCGGCGTATTGCAGCGCTTTGCCCAGGACTTCCTCGAATCGACCAAGGCCGCCTAGGTCAGGTCGCTGGCGCATGCAGGACAGGGCAGGCCAGCCGCGCCGCGGCTTGTTGCGGTGTGGCCGGACCTGGCCCCCCTGGGCAGGGTACCGACTGGCCTCGTCCCGGCGCCACTGCATGCGTCAAGCATCGTTCTATTAACGCAGCGTTCACAAGGACAAGTACTTCATGGCCAGCGCACCCCAGATCAAGATACCCGCCACCTACATGCGTGGCGGCACCAGCAAGGGCGTGTTCTTCCGCCTGCAGGATTTGCCCGCAAGCGCACAGCAAGCGGGCGCGGCGCGTGATGCGCTGCTGCTGCGCGTGATCGGCAGTCCCGATCCCTACGGCAAGCAAACCGATGGCATGGGCGGCGCCACCTCCAGCACCAGCAAGACCGTCATCCTGTCCCGTAGCAGCAAGCCCGGGCATGACGTCGATTACCTGTTCGGCCAGGTCTCCATCGATAGTGCATTCGTCGACTGGAGCGGCAACTGCGGCAACCTGTCTGCCGCAGTCGGTCCCTTCGCCATCAGCAACGGACTGGTTGAGGCCAGCCGCATTCCGGACAATGGGGTGGCGATCGTGCGGATCTGGCAGGCCAATATTGGCAAGACCATCATCGCGCATGTGCCCATCACCGACGGCGTGGTGCAGGAAACCGGCGACTTCGAGCTCGATGGCGTCACCTTCCCGGCAGCGGAAGTCCAGCTGGAGTTCATGGACCCGGCAGCCGAGGAGGAGGGCGGTGGCGGCGCGATGTTCCCGACCGGTAATCTGGTGGACGAACTCGACGTTCCCGGCGTCGGACGCCTGCAGGCAACCATGATCAATGCCGGTATCCCGACCATTTTCGTCAACGCCGATGCGATCGGTTACCGCGGCACCGAACTGCAGGACGCCATCAACAGCGATGCCAGGGCGCTGGCCTTGTTCGAGAACATTCGCGCCCATGGCGCAGTGCGCATGGGCCTGATCAAGAACGTCGAGGAGGCCGCCAGCCGCCAGCACACACCCAAGGTCGCTTTCGTTGCGCGACCGACCGATTACATTGCCTCCAGCGGCAAGCCGGTCGCCGCCGGCGATGTCGACTTGCTGGTGCGCGCGATGTCGATGGGCAAGCTGCATCACGCCATGATGGGAACGGCTGCCGTTGCGATCGGCACCGCCGCCGCCATTCCCGGCACGCTGGTCAATCGCGCCGCTGGTGGTGGTGCGCCTGCTGCAGTGCGTTTCGGCCATCCATCGGGCACCTTGCGCGTGGGTGCGCAGGCCAGCGAGGTCAACGGCGAATGGAGCGTGACCAAGGCCATCATGAGCCGTAGCGCCAGGGTGCTGATGGAAGGCTGGGTACGTGTTCCCGGCGACGCGTTCTGAGGGCAGGAAAGCCAGGCAGCAATCGCACACTGCAAATGCAAGGCAATGCACAGAGCAAACAGGTCAAAGCGCAAAGAGCAGGAAATCGGAAATGCAACATGCGGCCGCGCACAAGGCCGCTGCAAGAATACAACCCATCCGGGAGACGGCATGAACTACGAAGCGTTCTACCAGCAATCAATCGACAATCCCGAGGCCTTTTGGGGCGGCGAAGCACAGCGCATACACTGGCAAACGCCCTACACCAAGGTGCTCGACGATTCGCGCAAGCCGTTCAACAAATGGTTCGTCGGCGGCCAGACCAACCTCTGTTACAACGCAGTCGACCGCTGGGCGCAAACCCAGGCTGACTTGCCGGCACTGATCGCGGTGTCGACCGAGGTCCGTCCTGACGGCGCGCCGGTCGAGCAGGTCTACAGCTTTCGCGAATTGCAGGCAGAGGTCGAGCGGGCTGCGGCAATCATGCTGTCGCTGGGTGTCGGGCGGGGCGACCGTGTGCTGATTTACATGCCGATGATTGCGCAGGCCGTGTTCGCCATGCTGGCCTGTGCGCGCATCGGCGCGGTGCATTCTGTGGTGTTCGGCGGCTTCGCCTCTGCCAGCCTGGCCACCCGCATCGATGACGCCTGTCCCAAGCTGGTCGTGTCGGCCGACGCCGGTTCGCGTGCGGGCAAGGCGGTGCCCTACAAGCCATTGCTGGACAAGGCAATCAGGCAGGCTGCGCACAAGCCGGCGCATGTGTTGCTGGTCGATCGTGGACTGGTGCCGCTGCAGATGGTGGAAGGTCGCGACGTCGACTACGCCACATTGCGCGCGCAGCATCTGGATGCCCGCGTGCCGGTCACCTGGCTGGACTCGAACGATATCTCCTACATCCTGTACACCTCAGGCACGACCGGCAAGCCCAAGGGTGTGCAGCGCGATGTCGGCGGGTACGCGGTGGCGCTGGCGAGTTCGATGAAGCATATATACTGCGGCAATGCGGGCGAGACCTATTTCGCTACCTCGGACATTGGCTGGGTGGTCGGGCATTCTTATATCGTCTACGGTCCCTTGTTGGCCGGAATGGCGACCATCATGTACGAGGGCATGCCGGTGCGTCCGGATGCGGGCATCTGGTGGAGC
>NZ_JAUSNH010000237.1 GCF_030645335.1 Lacisediminimonas sp.
CGCAGCTACAGGGACTAATTCAATCTTTAGTTCGCAGCCAAGCCCATTCTTGCCGCCCGTGAATACAGTGCCCAACCCGGTTATCCCTGCCGCAAAGCCAGCAGCACCGGCACCAATAGGGACTAATTCAATCTTTAGTCCGCAGCCAAACCAGCCAAACCCATTCTTGCCGCCCGTGAATACAGTGCCCAACCCGGTTATCCCTGCCGCAAAGTCAGCAGCACCGGCACCAACAGCAACAGCAACAGCAATAGCAATAGCAACGAAAAAGCCCGGGCCTTAGTGGGCTTCTGCGACGCCATCAGGCTATAAAAAAGGACACATAAAAAAGGCCAAGTCGTAGTAACAGCCCCAAGGCCGAAGTCTGCGACAGCGATTGGATGACAAAGCGGTTGCGCCTGACATGGCACCTGGGGCAATTGACCAACAGCGGCTGTCAATCGAGCACAAATAAGGGAAGGAGAGCAAATGACGATCCCTCCCTTTTTTCATTTCCATGCACTTTTAGCGAGGTCGCTGGCCATCAAGCCCAACCGTCACGCTTCACGCCAGTTGTTAGCGTCGACTAATTCTTCTGTTTCCGCTTAACGCACCCCTCAATAATCCGGTCATGTCAATACCACAAATTAGGTAGGTAAGCAGACAACGCGACAGCGCCTCGGTAGCCGGAGGCGCGCTAGACAGGCCCGTAGATCCGGTCCTGGTTTGCCCGCGAAGAAAGCAAGCCTCCCTGCAGTTTGTGGTTCCACCTTACAGGCTGGAACTTCATGGCTCGGACCTTTTTTTGCCTGCACAAACGATATACCGCGGCGCGCCGCGGTCGACGTGCGTGCCAAACCGTTCCCACCCGCGCCTTGCCCTGTTCCGAGAGCCCCGTCTTGCCAACGCCGCTCCCGAGTCAGTTTTTTATCCCCGGCAGCATTCCCCTACATCCCCGCATTGGTCGCCGTTGTCATGCACAAGCGCGATCAGCACGGCTATGCCCTCGCAACAACCATCCAATCGGAGCGAATCATGGCAGCGAATCCACAATCGGTATTTGAGCACCAGCAAACCGTACCCAGGCCGCTGCCAGTACGCCAGATCGCCACGCCGTCGGGCACCGTCAACGAGGTGCCTGAAATCGATTATCAGGAGATGGTCTCCGCGATGGATCTGGCACGCACCGAGAACGATCATGAGCGGCTGTTCCGCCAATTGTTCGCCCGACACCAAGGGCGTTTGTATCGATTCGTGATCCGCTATATCGATCATCCGGAGGATGCCGCAGACATTGCCCAGCAAGCGTTCGCGGAAGCTGCCCGCACCATCGGCACGTTCCGTGGCGACTCCAAGCTGTCGACCTGGCTGTTTGGCATTGCCATGAATATGGTGCGTAATTATCTGAGCCGGGCCCCGCATCGCGTCTACAAGTTCGAAACCGAAGAGTCGCTGGCCCATTTTGCCGCGCCCGACATGGATCCGTCGGAGCACCTCACCCAGAAACAGATGCTGGGCATGGTCTCCGAGGCACTTGCCGAGCTGCCGCCAGAAATGAGCGAGGTCTTGACCCTGGTGGCGGTGGATGAAATCTCGTATCAGGACGCGGCGAACATCCTCAACATACCGCTTGGTACGGTGCGCAGCCGGGTCTCGCGCGCTCGTGCCGTGTTGCGCGAACATTTCAAAAAAGCGGGCGTGGCGCTCAACTTCTGATGCCGGTCAAAAAAAGTGGGCGTGCCGCTTAACTTCTGATTCCGGTTCAACCCGGGCAGCGCTGCTGCCGGCCGTCGGGACTTCCAGTGGACGTTGGCGTTGCGCTGGCTACGTGCCCTAGCCCCAGGCCTTTTAGCCCCATGCTGTGGCCATGAAGCGCACCCTGGCACTGACTCGCTGCGGCAAATTCGGCAGTTTTATACCAGCGTGCGCCGTTTCGGCACGTCGGCCAGCAATCTCGCCCCGCCATTCGCTGCCGCAGGCCCGTCAATAATCTCGCGCTGCGGGCCGAAAATCCTGGAAAAAGCCTCCCGCAGCACCTCGAGTTGTCCTGACATGCTGGCCTCTACCGTGCCGATCTCGGTCTCGATCGCACAGGCATCTGTCGAAAGCTGTCGGTCGCCGATGACGTCGACATGGCCCATGCCAGGGCGTTTCTTCAATATTGCGCTGACGTGCGATTTGACGAGCTTCAGGTTGGAGGGGTGCACCCGCAGGCGCAGCTGGTTCTGGCTGCGCACCAGTGACAGGCAGTTTTTGACGACTTCCAGCACCCGCTCTCGATCGTCATAGCCATTGATGATCTGCCGCATTGCATTCATGACCAGTTCTACCATCTGGCCTTCAACCCTGGCGAAATAGCCGATCGAATCTTCGACCAGCTTCACCATGTGACGCGAATGTTCGAGCCGCGCTGCTTCGCTGCCCTCCTCATAACCGCGCTGCTGTTCCGCCAGGAACGCTGCCTTTGCGCGCGAGATGATTTCATCATGGCGGCGGCGGGCGTCAGCGACCGTATCGGCCGCCAGGCGATACGCCCAGAAGTCGTTCGCCTTGATGACTTTCTTGCTGGCGTCCAGACGAGTCAGGCCGCTTTCGTCGCGAACGATGAACACCATTCTTGCTCCAGTAAAAGGAGGACTGCGTTGACCAGTCCCTTTGCCTTGTGGGTACGAACAGGGAGCGGCGTTGCGCTGGCCGGGTATTTCAGGCGGGTGCGCAAGACCAGCTCATTAGGTACACCGCCGAGTGCCGAATCGATCCAGCCCAATCCCAGATCCTCGATTGGGTGGCCATGCGCCAAAACCGGTTCCGCTGATGGCGTTGGCAGCAGGTTGGCCACTGTCATTGAAAACTTGTACAGTTCTGGCGTTAGGGTGCGCTTCCATTGCAGCACCTCCTCGCGCGCTACGCTTTTCCTGACTTGCGGACCGAGGACAGCGGCCGCGACATAGCGTGACAGGCGCACAAGCCGCTGGCTGTCGAGCAGCAGCAGCGGCCATTGCGGCAGAAACGGGTCGAAGCGCACCTTGCCGCTCAGCTTGAGCTGGCGCAAGATCATGATCGAGAGCGTGGCGCGTGCCCGTGGCGCTTCCCACAAACGGTTCGCGTGCTCGTGCGACACGAAGCGGCTCCGCTGCGATGGGTGCAAATACTCCGCCGGGCAATAGTTGAATTGATAAAGACGCTTGAATAACTCGCGGTCGTCGGCAATCAGGCGGCCGAGGCTGCCGCCATCCATGGCTGCCGTCATGTCGGTTCCACTGCGGATGGCGTTGTCCCGGTCGCTACCTTGGACAGCGTGCCGACGCGCCCGGCGATGTTCCTGCCCCAGAGCCGCCATGCCAGGTAGCCGGCGCCGGCCAATGCCGCGAGCATCAGAGCGATCAAGGACCACAACAGCGTTTGCAATGAATCCGACGCACTGTTGGCTACGGACATGCCCCAGACTTTGGTCATGTTCGCCGCATTTGTTTCACCCGGCTTGGGGCTGGCGGCCAGCAGCACGATGGATACCTTGTCCGGCACCAGGCCCGGTATGCTGTTTGCAACCAGGCGCTTCATCTGGGCTACCGAGTCATCGAGGTTATAGCCGCGCTTGTATTTGACGAACACGGCCGCCGACGAAGGCATTGCCGGTTCGCCACCGCTGCTGCGCTCGGGGAGAACGACATGCACACGGGCTTTCAAGACGCCATCGATCTGGTTGACGGTTGCCGCCAGCTCCTGCGAAAGCGCCCACAGGTAGCGCGCCCGTTCCTCCAGCGGCGACGAAATCATGCCTTCCTTGCGGAAAACGTCCCCCATCTTGGCATAGCGCTCACGCGGCAGGCCTTCGGCGCGCATGACGGCAATCGCTTTCGCGACCTGTGGCTGCTCGACGGCTAGCCGGACCATGCCTTCCTTGCCCGGTATTTTGGATGCGCGCACGTTCGCTTCCAATAAGGCGGACAAGACTTCGTTGGCCTCGGTCTCCGGCGTATCGGACAGTAATTCGACCTGGCTGCCGCAGCCGGTGAGCAGCGCTGCTACGGCCAATAAGCTCGCCATTGCGTTGCGGCGCAGCGTATAGGCGCACTCATCTACCAGGATGGCCAGTATGTTCATTGCAGCTTCGTCAGTTGGTCTACGTGGGAAACCACTTTGGATACGCCTTTGCTGATCATTTCGATTTCCAGGCTGTGTTCCGCCATCTGGAACTGCAGCGACAGCAACTCCGAGATCGACTTCATGCTGCCCTGGCCGCTGGCTTGTCCCTCTATTGTCTTCAACGCAGTGACGGAATGCTCTCGGTAGCTACGGGAGACATCGCTGAGCTTGCGCAGGATGGCGTCGCCCAGGTTGGCGAATCCTGATCGATCAGGATCAGCCAGTGGGTCTGCGCCATCGCTGGCGAAACCACGATCCCCGCCATTGCCGCCACCGCCAAGCAATTCGCGCAGTCGCTCGCCTGCTGCCGTGATGTCCGGGTCTTCAACCAGGTCTTCAATGCCCCGACCCGGTTGCAGTCCGTCTGCTTGCTGGACAGCTTCCAGCGCTGTCGATGCCATGCGTTCCATAATGCTACCCCTTACAAGATGGTGTGTTGCCGGATGGCCTGGTTGGCGCTCGACGCGAGTTCGGTCAAGGACGAAGCCGCGCCAGTGGCCGACCCGGCAAGCAGTTTTTTAGCGAGCTCCCGTTCTGCTGACGGCGCTCCTGGCCGCGCCAGCATGTTCTTCAGGACCCGATGCGCCTCGGTCCTTCGCTGCGCCAGCGACAGCGCCATGCCAAGGAACACGTCGAGCTCGTCATTCTCCGCCGGGGCGCGCAGGCGTTCCTCCTGCAATATGCGCACGGCGTCGGTGTAGGCGCCGTTTCCCATGCGTGACAGTGCAAGACCGATTGCGGGAATGGAAGATGTCGGCCGGAGTATGCGCAGGCCCT
>NZ_JAUSNH010000242.1 GCF_030645335.1 Lacisediminimonas sp.
TCCTCGAAAATCACCGGATCCGTATAGATTCGGTTATCTACATAGTGCGTAGACGGAAGCTTAGGGGCAGTAGCCCAGGGACTGACATGATCCATTGCGTTCTCCGTTTAGTTATAATAAACACCGTTTATCTATAATAAATGATGACATGTGTACCTCAAGCTGTCAACCACCACACGACTACATGCTTTAGTTTGCGTCTCGACCATCAAGAAGAGTCGGGGCATACATGCACGTGAGCGGGCCAGGGGGAAAGGAGCGGATTTTCGAGTCTGGCATAACACCGAATCCGGCCGCGCGCTGCTGCCTAATGCGATGGCGCTGGTTGAAGGTGCTGAAGCGCTTGCGCGCGAGCTTGAATCGACGACTGGGGCGTTGCGAATTGCGGCCAGCAATACTATCGGCAATTATTTGTTGCCCGGCATTCTTAAGGACTTCCTCACTGAGCATCCGACGGTAAGACTCAATATCGTCCTTGGCAACACACGCAATGTACTCGATGCCGTCAATGCGTTCGAGGCCGATATTGGCCTGATCGAGGGAAGCTCCCATGCTCCCAACACGCGTATCGAACACTGGGTTGACGACGAGCTGGTGGTCGTAACAGCGCCGGACCACCCACTTGCGCGGAGCGCGCGGCGCAGCGATTTGGCCAAGGCTGACTGCCTAGTGCGAGAAGCCGGCTCAGGCACCCGCGAGATCGTCGACCAAGAACTCGGCCGGGCAATCGGCGCGCTCAATATCGCGCTCGAACTGGGGAACTCTGAAGCCATCCGACGCACCTTGCTAAATGGGTACGGGGTCAGTTGTCTGTCGCGCCACGTCGTCGCCGACGACCTTGAAACCGGCAGGCTCATTGCAATTCGGGCGACGCTACCAACCATACGCCGGTCCTTCTCGATCGCGCTGCATCGAAGCAAAACGCCAACGCGCGGACTCGCGGTGTTTTGCTCCTTCCTCAATCTGCATACCCGAGCCCTTTCTGGGAGGATCAACGGCAGCCAAAAGATATAGTTAGCGAGGCATTGGTACGAACCGAGGTAACGCATGAGACCACGCTGCAGGCAACAGGGCCCTGTTCGGCAGAAGGATGATGGATATCACAGGAACCACGATAAACATGGGCATCAGCTTGGGCCAAGCCTGCGGTATCAGGAGTCCATGACATTACCTCTCGAGCAAAGAGCCAGCATCAGAGATTCACATTCTTACATTGCCAATTCACTGCCCTCGCCTCGTATCAGATCAGTATGATGACTTGGTGCCACAGGCCACCTCAGGCGCTGGAATACGCGTAGTAATCGTCCGAACGGCATCCCTATCGGTCGCGAAGATGCAATCGCTTCCCATGGTTTCAGGCATTTTTAATGAACACATTGAGAAATCGGGCTCTCGCGGCATACGGTGGGTCACCTAACTGTGGGAAAGGGGGGTCAAAGGCCAGTGGAAATTAACAGCTCAGTTTGAAAAACGCCGCTACCATGGACGGATCAATGAAAAATCCAGCCCATTCAAAAATGTGCCGTCTGACGTCATTGTGAGCATGTGTGAACCTGTATCGGTCATCTTTAACCGCTTCAACTGCTCACGGGAAATCCGTAGCAAATATGCGCCGGGGGGGACCGCGGGCACTATGTAATAGCCATCGGACGCAGTTTTGGTCTGAGCAATGACCTTGCGTTTCGAATCCACCAATTCAATCAATACATCACCGATTCCGCGTTTCTCGTCTTTTTCGACGAAGTACACTGTTCCATCGATTTCACCGGTCATGATGACTGGAAAATCCAGCTCCACAACTTTTCCAGGTCGCGGAACCAGTCGAACACCTTTCATTCGTGAACTCCACTGCGGGTCTTCGAGGGACGCAGTATCCAGCGCGACATCTACATTTTGCTTTACCGGCAGATTGGCCAGATAGGCAACGCCTTTTTCGTCGGTACGACTCTGATTGGCACCGCCATTGACTGTGAAGCGGGCATCCTTGACCGGTTCCTCGTCAGCGTCCATTATCCCGTTCAGGTTCTTGTCGACGAATACTCGGACAGAGGCTCCTCCCGACTTTGCGATCGGCTGCGCATCGACCATCCATCGGGACTCGCGCGGCTCTTGTCCCATTGCGATAAACAATTGCGCGCCTACGGCAATATCCCCCTTGCTTGAATAGCGGGCGCTAACGCCCAAACCGTAAGCACCGAGGCTTTTATTGAGGCCCACGGTGTACAGTGTTTCCCGCTGCAAATATGAACGCGCCAGACCCAGATTCAAAATATACCCCGCCGCCAGGGCCTTGTCGGCGGCAATTGCTACGGTATCCATCTTGATGTCAGGTTTCAAGGCATAGGTGAGTTGGCCGTTCACGCCGACACCAGCAATTCTGCGACTAACCTGAAGGATGCCATTGCCCGATCTTGCGCCGCCCAACGATTGCCAGC
Organism: Lacisediminimonas sp.; assembly: GCF_030645335.1. GTDB lineage: Bacteria > Pseudomonadota > Gammaproteobacteria > Burkholderiales > Burkholderiaceae_D > Lacisediminimonas. The sequence goes on from NZ_JAUSNH010000242.1 coordinate 2,436, forward strand.
GCAACGCATTACTTACGGCAGTACCGTACGGGTACATAGAAATCCGGCCAGCCACTTCGATGTTGTCAGTCCCTGACTGCAAGCGATCACGCTTGGCTTCCAGCGTCAGCGGCAAACGAGGCAAGAAATCCAGCGGAATCACCCCGTCAAGACGAATCTTGTCGCGCATGCGTACCGGATCGTTGCTGGGCGCGTAAATGTCGCTGGTAAAATTATCCAATCGTGCTCGGCTGACGCCGATAGAGACTCCTCCAACTCGTGTCCGCAGCGCCATTTCAGCAAGCGCTCCGCCCTTGTGCGACTTTACAAAGTCGCCGGTGACCATGAAAGACTGCCACAGGCTACGCAGCCCCAAGTTGACATAGCGCTGCTCCTGCCCCGCGACGGGTAACCTAACCAGTCCACCTGTCACAGAGAAATTGCGATTCAACCCCACGTCGAACTGGGCAACCGATCGAGCCTGCCCATCCTGGTCGCGATGCTCCGTGAAGTTGTAATAGAACTGCCCCGGCACAGTAACTGACTGCTCGAGTAAGAAGCTCTGCCGCTCAACCCTAAGCTGCCCCAATGGGCCATGGAACACCAAGCGGAATTCGTTTGGCCCATAGATCAGCGGCTGGTCTTCAAAACTGAATTTCCCGTCTGCACGCGATTGCTGAAATCCCACCAGTGCATCATTAAAGTACAACTCCACATCCCAGCCCGGCGGCAAATCGCCCTGCAAGCTATGGCGATCAAAGCTGGTCGGCTGAGTCAACGGTCGATTGCTCACCGTCAGCCCGTTTCCGGTCGGGCTGGTAACAGCGATGTTCGCAACTCCCGGCACGGGCACGCTGCCGAACACGAGCGAACGAGCCCTAAGGGGACCGAGTAAACCGGCGTCAGGATCATGCCGTCCCAGAGTAAAGCGCAGATCCGGCGATAGTTTTTGCTTGGTGCTATTTACGTATAGAGACGACTCCATGCCGAGCAGATCCCCTGTCAGATAGGCGGTATAACCGGCATCGACCTGACTGCTGCCGATTGCGCGGCGTACATCGACACCCAGGGTTTGGTCGATGAATGGCACCCCCAGCAATCGATAGGGAGAATCATGGCGTTGATAGCCGGGGTCCTCATATGCATGGCGCGCCCCAGTCCGCCTGCTTCGGCCTTCGCGTTCCAGGCGCAATTGCAACGGAAGCTTTTCACGTGGCCGCACTCGCAGCAACAGACTCGAAAGGTCGATATCGAAATCCGCAGGCAACCAGCGTGCGATCAGTTTGCTTGCCACATAAATGTCGTCGGGCCGCACCGTCACCAGGTTTGGATCAAACGCTTCGGTGTTGCCGCCGATTGTTACCGAAGACTGCGCCAGATCGAGATTGAATGCCTGCTCTTCATTCAGTACATATCCGGTTGCGCGCCGCTCTTCCGGCTGCGTCCTGATGGCGATGGTAAGCAGCTTCGATATTTCACCAAGTGGAAGAAAAACATCTTTTCCGTATTGATAGGCAGTGATGGCATCCGATAACGTATGCGGCTCGATCCGCACTTCCAGCAATAGTAAATTCAGCTCGGCTTTCTTCTGCTGCGCAGCCGTGATTGGCGCAGCGGCAGCAGGCGCGATCATTGGTACCAGCAAGGCGAACGAGATGTGCCAGGCCAGACGATTTTTGAAGTAATGCATGCAAGCTTATGTGAAATATCGAAGGGACGGAGCTCATCAAACTTTATATTGGAAGCAGATATTGCCCGCCAGCTCCATGTTCTACTTGCTTGACAAAATATCAGGGCAGGACGATTTCGGATTCCGCCAGTACCTTCCCACCCGCCTCAGGACGCTCCCGATACGTGGCACGCAAGGTTCCACGCGCCATGGCCATCCCCGCTGGCGGTTGCAACGCCAATTTCGCTCTGCGCAACGGGTTAGGGCTGTAAACAGCCAATCCGCCGGCCCTGCCGATAAGTTGCTCGGAACCACCTTGCGGCGTAAAAGTGACGGACAGGTCGCCGTAGACCGACCGGTTGCCGCTGCGGTTCATGCGCAACGACAGAAGCGGCTTTTGATTCGCAGGCGATATTTGCATTTCAAGATGGGACAAACTCACCGTTGCAGCCGTCTCGCCATGACGCACGATAACCGGGATGGATGCACCGACCAACGCGGTAAGCACGACCCCGACTTCCTTGTCCACTGGACCTTGGGTTTCAATGCTGGTAGCGCCTTTGGGTTCAGGCTGCTTGTCGAACTGCAGGTGGGATCGATATTCGCCGGCTGCCAGGTCGGCCGGTTTTCGCAACATGATCCGCACCACTTGTCCAACTCCCGGCTCCAGCGTTATCTGACGCGGCGAATAGCGCAAGAGCGCATCAGCGAAGTGCTCTCCAGGCGCCGCGCTGTCAATAGCCGTGAACTCACCGGTCTCGCTCATGCGCCGGTTGACCAGACTGATGCGATAGGTTGCTGCTTCCAAGCCGTTGTTGATAAGTTCGAGCTGCGCCGCACGCTGATTTTTTTCGATTACGATGCGAGTCGGATGCAGCATGAGATCAGCCAGCGCATGCTGCTGCGGTAAAAGCATGACCAATCCGAGCAGCAGCCAGCGCGTCCGCGCCTTGCCTGACCGCGTGGTGCGCGTGAGAAGGCTGGTAATTTTGAAGTCAACTGCAACGGAAAAAAACATCAATAAGTTCCTTCTGTGATTGTCGACAAGATGATTCTTGATCCAGTCCTGCCGCTATTGGTAATTTACCGTGACGCTAAAATTTCCAGAATAGCTTCCCTGCGGCTGATTTGCGCCCACCGACAGGGTGGCACCTACTGTCAATACCTGCGTACCGCCGACCAGCATGCTGCTGCCGGAAGGCGTGCTGACAAAATTATTGACTGCCATATTGTGGCTACCGCTGGTAAGCGTGACGACATCGTTATCCGGCAAGGTAATGATGTAAGTGAGGTTGGCGTTGGCAGGATTTGTATCGTGTACATTGAAGCTGGCAGCTGTCCCCGCTGCGGAATTGAGCAAGCGCACGCCACCGCTCGGGGTGCGCACCCCATTTGGGCCAATCGCGATTGTGCCGCCGGAGCCTGCGGCGAACTTGCCGAACGCCAGCGCCTGCGTGTTGCTGATGGCAATCTGCGCCCCGCACTGGGAAGCGCCCAGCAATGCACAAGAAAACACCAGTAGCCGCCGATACTTTTTCATTGAACACCAACCGGGATCATCTACATACGCACAAATGTTAGTTATATGTCACCGTCACACTGGCCGGTGTTGTCCTGCTCGCGGCAGTTACTGTCAATGCGATGACAATTGCGCCGCTCACCAACCCATTGGTGGCAGCAAGATGGATAATGTCTGCCAGGATGAGTCGTGATTGCCCTGATTTAAAGCTGATGGAATTTAGATCGTTAACCGCAACGCCGGCATCCTCTGTTTCGCTCGAAGTGTGTGCTCCCGGTATGCGCATGAGCAAGCTACCAACGGGTGCCCGTCTTGTGAGACTTGCGTCCCAAAGCTCGACGATGGAATTGTTTATGCTGACATAAGGATATGCGACCGAAGCACTCGGGTTACTCGATGCATCGGCCGCATGACCGCTCACGCAGGTAAGCGCGAACCAGAGGATCAGCAACCTGCTTGACACGCCTGGTTTGAAAACACTCTTCAATACCCAGCGCCGCTGTCGGGCATGCTTGCCCTGGGTCGTCCCGATCAAATGCCCTCGTTTAGTTATATTCGACTGTTACGGTAACATTGCCGGTGTAGACGCCAGCTACTTGAGTCGCAGCAACCGTCAACACACCGCCGAGGTAGATGGACTGCGCGCCACTAGCACTCAGCGTGCCCGTGGTGACCTCTCCAGTCGTTGCCCCGCCCCCGGTCAGGTCACTAATCCTGGTCAGCGCCATGGTTTCTGCGCCCACCCCTGTAGTGTTCGTGAGTGCTGTGACGCCCCCCCAAGCAATGCTATAGGTGGCATTGTTATCACCTGTGACGTCGAATTTCGCTGCGGTCGGACTGCTACCTACAGTAGATAGAATTGCGCCGCTTGCGGTGCGAGTTCCGCTGGTGCTGACGGTAACGGTGCCGCCGGCACCGGGAGCAAACTTGCCGAACACAAGATCGGTTGCCTTCGTGATTGCAATCGGCGCAACCACCGTGCCAGTCGCAGTTGTACTGTCCGCAGCCGCAAAACTATAGCCGCTTACTGTTGTGCCGAAGGCAAATATGGATGCTAACGCGAGTTTAATCGCACGTTGTTGGAAGTTAGATTGTTCATTTTCACGCAAAAGGGTTCGGATTTTTCATCTAAAGCTGACCCGCACATTTTTCGTGAAAGGCAGCGAGAAAGCGCGTTACTACGGCATATGATGGGTCACCTAACGGTGCAAAAGGTGGGTCAAATGCCGGTAAAAATCAACAATTAAGAGGATGAAGTACCACGGCAGGTTCGAACTCGATCTCAGTGCCGATACTGTCCAGTTCATTAGGAAACTCGAAGACTATGGAGCAGAGTATCGGTACTACGAGGTCTCATATGACACCCGACCATTCGACATTATTCGACTCGACCGTGCAGTTTGGGAGCTAAGAAGGTACTGCCAGCCGCTGGACTACGACATCGTTGATATGAACGGCAAGACAGTGAACTTGCTGACGTTTGAGCTTGATCGCGTTCATCGCGTGAAGGCGAATAATGAAAAGTGGACATGCGTCATGGGAGGCATCCTGGAAAAGATCATCGAAAAGAAGGATCACCCAGCGCGCGAAGCACTGATCTGGAACAACCTGTTCTTCGGTGCGTCACGACGCAAAGGCGTGAAGATGCAATCAAGCTGGGAATCGGGCAACTCGCCGTTCTTCCTGCATCCCGAGATCATCGACGAGGTGCTCAAATACGTTTACATCCCGAAGGACGTCGCCGAAGGCGTGCGCCAGTTTGCGAAGCAGCAAGCGGTCAAGGAAGCCGAGGCGGAAAGGGATGCAAAGAAGGCTGCGAAGGCCGCAGCCAATCAGAGGGGAAAGACAGGCTAAAGGAGACCAGGCTGTTCTTAAAAGGCAGCAATGTGTTGATTTCCACTGGCCTTTGACCCACCTTTTCCACGGTTAAGTGACCCACCGAATGCCCCGAAAACCCGCTTTCTCGATGCCGTTCATGAAAAATGCCTGGGGCAACCTTCAATGAAAAATAGGGTCTCGTTTGCGCGAAAATGAACAAGCCAGAATATCGCTTAGCGGGGTGCTGTCCAAATTGTCGCACTTCGAACGCGTGATCCGGAATTGCGACTTCGGCATTGCCATTAGTAGTGCCTGGCGAATCGACCATAGCATTGCTCAGCTACGCGCCTATTTTTCGCACGATATTTCCGCCCGCATCATTGATATCACGCCAAATTTTCATGTTGCTGGCTTCGATCTTGACTATTGTTATGTTCGCGAACAGGAAATCAAAGCATGCTGCGCGAAGCGGGACACGAATACGAACCGTGGATAGCGCTGGACGACTGCGAATGGTTCTTTTCGCCATCGTGTACGCGATTATTATTGGTCAACTCGGAAACAGGATTTGATGACACGACAGAAGCCGAGTTACGATTTCGGCTTCGGTAAGATTAAAAGAATTCTGAAGTCAGTTGCTCTCCGTGATGTACTCCTTCTCCGGACTCTTCCCGGGCGGGTAAAAAACTTCGGTAAGGAGATACTTGACAAATTTTTCGACATCGCCGTCTATGACAATTTGCTCGGCCGTTCTAAACCCGAATTGGACCCAGGGAAAATTGAGATAGTGAAAGATCGCACAATCGACCTCCATGTCATTTTCGATTAAGACGGCAATAACACGCAACGCGGATCTCATATAAGTTTGTACGCTTAGGGAAGCCGGATAGTGGATGAGCATCTCCAGCGGAATGCCAGTGTACCCTGCCAACGACACCAGATCCATTTGCAACGCGTCTGCAAAACGATGTGGCGCCAGAAGGTTCCCGTGGTCAGAAAACGACCACAAGTGATACATGAAGTCATTGAAGTTAGTAAATCGATTTCGAGGAAAGGGTTGGGTAGGCATCGCAACTTTCTTCTTGTTAGCGCTTATGGAGCATGGTTAGTAGAATCCGATTCTGCGGCTTAGAGGCAGGTCAGGCGAAAACATTCTGCAGTCGGAAGCGACTACTTCAGTCCGGTTTTCAGTCGCGGCGCATCCCAGCGCATCTAGTATTATCTTTCTCGCCAGGCGAGGCGGCACACTCGAAATCACGTCAATCACCTCCTCGGACAAGCGCGGCGCAAAATGCCCTCCCCAATCCTCATTGGCGAGCAGACCAGAATAAATATTTTGGATAATCACCCGTGCCTGAGATGGTGTAGGTGCAGGAACCTCAAAGACGGTGAATCGCGATAACAAGGGTACCGGGATGACCGAAATATCGTTTGCCGTCGCGATCCAGGTGATGTGCGACAAATCCATTTTCAAGGGAATCGCTTCGTCCTGGAATCGCTTTGCCGTATCCGTTTCGAGCAAAGTGTACAAGTGAGCCAGGGGGTCGTACCGCCTATCTGGGGAGACCTTGTCGACTTCATCCAGCAGCCCGATGGGATTAATAAAATTGCCCAGTCCTACTTCGTTGAACAATAAGCCGGGCCGTCCATTCGACCATGAAATATCGCTGCCACCGATGGTAAAACCGGCGGTCAAGCCATTCATCCGGATTTCGAAAAAATGCGTCCTGAAGGCGTCGGCCAATGCCTTTGAAAACGCGGTCTTTCCGATTCCCGGATCGCCAAGCAGCAAAATTGGCTGCGCGTGTGCCAAGGGATATTCGGTCAGTCGTCTCAGTACGATGCCGCGTTGGATCATTGCGACCACTTCAGAAAAATTCGGAAACCGCTTCTGCAATTCGTCGAGACGCGCTGGAGCCGGGGCTCTTGCAAACTTTCTGGAAGCACCAAGCTTTATCAGCCGATTTAGATTTCTACCTAAGAGGTCTTTTGCGTCCCCTGGCTGCAGGCGCAATTTTTCAAGCATGGCCTCCAGCTCACAAAGATTGAACAGCTGCTTGTGATCCGCGGGGATCGACTCAACGTGGGTAATCGGTCCATCATGTCGGCCATCTCGGGCATCTATTGCGATCGTTCCCCTTTGGGAATTGGAGGGCGAGTGCCACAATCCCTGGGCAACCAGTCGAGTTTCGAATGCAAAGAGTGTTAAGACTTCCGGCACGACCGGCGTCGCTAGCTTCAAGCGCGCAAGACACTCGAATTGCAGTGCGTTTTGTGACGCCGGATCGGCATCGGCCCAGAGAACCAGTATTTCCTGAATATTGGGAGGGCAGTTGTACTTGTCTCTGTGGCCTGTCTCCTTCGTTTCCAAGTATGCCCACAACAACTCGTCCACTGCGCTATCGACTCCGTTTTGTCGTGAATCCTCAATTAAAATTTGGACTTCAAACACGTTGGTCAAAACGAACTGCCGCATTTTAGATATTTCTTCGACATTCATTTCTGGAAGCAAGTCTTCAGCGAAATACAGCTTCGATTCGGGGAGGCGCGTCAACAAATGGAGTTGATCGGCTTGGACCAACGTTCTGAAGATTCCCACGTCATGCACGTAGATTACGGTTTCTGAAATCATAGATGTTTAGGCAAATTGGATGCCATTTTTTCGACGGTTTTTAGCGGATTCCAAGATCACCGCTCGAATCGGGTGAATATCATGTCTCAATTGGCGCTACACTCTTTATCGTTTATAACGTCTTCGATAATCTATAAAAATTATGGCGCAAACGATCAAGCGAGCACCTCTTCAATATTCACACTACAGTGGGAATTCAAATAATAGCGCAAATGTGAAATTTCT
>NZ_JAUSNH010000008.1 GCF_030645335.1 Lacisediminimonas sp.
GGCCATCATCCAGAACATGATCGTGGCGTTCCGCGAACTCAAGCATACCGACACCACGATCCTGCTGGTGGAGCAGAATTTCAATTTTGCACGCCAGCTCGGCGACCGCGTCGCGGTGATGGACGACGGCCGTATCGTCCACGCCGGCCCGATGGCCGAACTGGCCGAAGACCAGGCAATGCAAGCGCGCCTGCTTGGCCTTTCCCTGGCTGCCCATCAGTGAGAACCCCATGAGCGCACCCGTCGCACCGCCTGCTGCAAACGCCCCTGCCGGCAATCCAGTCGCTGCCGCCGCACCGCCTGCGCTGGCGATCGTCGACTGGCTGCCGCTGCTGCTGGTGCCGGCAATGGCCCTGCTGGCGCTGCCGATGATCGGCTCGGCGCCGACCTGGGTCACGCTGACGGCGGCCGGACTGGCGATGGGCATGATCATTTTCATCATCGCGTCGGGCCTGACATTGATCTTCGGCTTGATGGATGTGCTCAATTTCGGGCACGGCGTGTTCATTGCGCTGGGCGCGTTCCTGGCGGTGTCGGTGCTGGGGCTGATGAGCGACTGGACCACGGTCAATCATCTCGGCATGAACCTGGCGGCCATCGCCATCGCAGCGGTGGTGGCGATGGCCGGCGCAGGCCTGCTGGGCTATGTGTTCGAGCGGGTGCTGGTGCGACGTGTATATGGCCAGCACCTGATGCAGATCCTGATCACGATGGGTGGCATGGTGGTGGGCGAAGAACTGATCAAGATGATCTGGGGCCCGCAGATGATCGCCCTCGAATTGCCCGCCAGCCTGCGCGGCGCATTCATCTTTGGCGATGCCGCCATCGAGAAATACCGGCTGCTTGCGGTGCTGGTCGGCCTGGCGGTATTCATTTCGATGCTGCTGGTGCTGAACCGCACCAAGCTGGGCCTATTGATCCGCGCCGGCGTACAGGACCGTGAAATGGTCGAGAGCCTGGGCTACCGGATCCGCCGCCTGTTCGTCGGCGTATTCATCGCCGGCTCAGGGCTGGCCGGCCTGGGTGGGGTGATGTGGGGCCTGTACCAACAGGGCGTGACGCCGCAGATGGGCGCCAAGGTCAATGTGCTGATCTTCATCGTCATCATCATCGGCGGGCTGGGCTCGACCGGCGGCTGTTTCCTGGGCGCGATGCTGGTCGGACTGCTGGCCAATTACACGGGTTTCCTGGCGCCCAAGGTGGCGCTGTTTTCCAACATCCTGTTGATGGCGGCAGTGCTGTTGTGGCGGCCACAGGGCCTGTATCCGGTCGCCAACCGCTAGTGCGATGGTGCATGGCACGCATTGAATCAACAGCAACTGGATAAATACCACCATGCCTGAACAACCGACACATGCAAGATCGTTGATGGTGAATCGATGATTGCCCGCCTGCTTTCGCATGACCTGCCGCGCAACCGCTGGCTGACGGCGATGCTTGTGCTGATCGTCCTCTGCCTGGCGTTTGCTCCCTTCATCTTCCCCGGCTCCAAGGCGCTCAATGTCGCGGCCAAGATCCTGGTTTTCATCGTGCTGGTGGCGAGCTATGACTTGTTGCTCGGTTACACCGGCATCGTCTCGTTCGCCCATACGATGTTCTTTGGCATCGGCGCCTATGGGGTAGCGATTGCCAGCACCAGGCTGGGCGCAAGCTGGTCGTCGCTGGCCATCGGCATCGCTTGCGCACTGGTGGTTTCCTTGCTGCTGTCGCTGGCAATTGGATTGTTTTCGTTGCGGGTGCGCGCGATTTTCTACGCCATGATCACGCTCGCAGTGGCCTCGGCTTTCCAGACACTGGCCTCGCAACTGTCGGACTTCACCGGCGGCGAGGACGGACTGAACTTCAAGCTGCCAGAGCTGTTGTCGCCCGCCTTCCAGTTCGCGGAAGAGCCGATCCTCAATGCGTCGCTCGACGGACGCTTCATCACCTACTACATCGTGTTTTTCGCCACGGTGATCCTGTTTTTGGCCATGCTGCGCATCGTCAACTCGCCGTTCGGCCGCGTGCTGCAGGCAATCCGCGAAAACGACTTCCGGGCCGAGGCCATCGGCTACCGGATCGTTGTCTTTCGCACCTTGTCCAACGTGCTGGCGGCGCTGTTCGCCACGCTGGCCGGCGCATTGCTGGCGATCTGGTTGCGCTATAACGGACCGGACGCATCGATGTCGTTTGAAATCATGATCGACATCCTGCTGATCGTCGTCATTGGCGGCATGGGCACCATGTACGGTGCAGTCATCGGCACCACGATTTTCACGCTGGCGCAAAGCTACTTGCAGGACCTGATGGCCGTTGGCGCCAACGCCACGCAGGGCATTGCCTGGCTGTCGGCGCTGCTGTCGCCTGACCGCTGGCTGCTGTGGCTGGGCGTGCTGTTCGTGCTGTCAGTGTATTTTTTCCCGACCGGCATGGTCGGCCGGCTGCGTGCACGCACACGCCAGGACAAATAATGGTGCAGCCCACTTCACATTACCTGCGTTGCCTCGACCGCGAAATCCACTTCGTCGAATGGGGCGCGGCAGATGCGCCGCCCCTGGTCATGTGGCATGGACTGGCGCGCACCTGCCGCGATTTCGATGATATTGCGGCCGAACTGGCGGGGCATTACCGCATCATTTGCCCGGACACCATCGGTCGCGGCTTGTCGCAGTGGAGTCCCTTGCCGGACCAGGACTATGGCCTGGCTTTCTACGCCGAACTGGCGCGCGCGCTGCTGGACCAGCTTGGCCTGCAGCGGGTGCGCTGGGTCGGCACGTCGATGGGCGGCGCCATCGGCATCAAGGCCGCCGCCAGCACGCTGCGCGGCCGCATCTCGCACCTGGTGCTCAACGACATCGGACACCGGATCGTGCCGGCTGCAGTCGAACGCATCAAGTCCTATGCCGGCACGCCGCCGCAATTCGACACCGTCACCGAACTCGAAAAATACCTGCGCACGATCTATGTGCCCTATGGCTGGCAAAGCGATGCGCAGTGGCGACGCATGACCGAGACTTCGGTGCGGCGCCTGCCCGACGGCAGGATCACCACGCATTACGATCCGAACATGGTGCGGCAATTCTTCAATTTTCCGCACGACTATGTGCTGGATGCGGAATATGACAGCCTGGACATGCCAGTGCTGGTGCTGCGCGGTGAAAAATCCGATTTGCTGGCTGCGGATACAGCACAGGACATGACGCAGCGCGGACCCAGGGCAAGCTTGCTGACCATTGCCGGCTGCGGCCATGCACCGTGCCTGAACGTGCCGCAACAGATCGATCCGGTCGCCCGCTTCCTGCAGACCTGATCGGGAACCAGGGTCGGCGGGCGAGTGCGGCATCAGCGCCCGAACAGGCCTTTCAACTGCCCTTTGAGTTGCTCTTCCACGCGGCCTTTTATCTCATCCTTGCGGCTGTCCAGCTGCTGGCGCACCAGGTCGGTGGCAAGGCCGCTGAAATCGACCTGGTAAGCGATCGCGGAAAATGGCCCCGACAGCCGTACCGGTACCGTCAGACCTTTGAGCGCCTGCAATTCGGGACCACCTTGCCCCTGTAGCGTGGAGACCACCGTTGCCTTGACCAGGTAATCGAGCTTGTCTTCACCGATGTCGATGTCGCCGGCGCCATCCACCCGCAACAAGGGCGATTTGGCCCGCAGGTCATTGTTGCGGGCGACACCCCGCGCGATCTTGAAGCTGCCGGTCAGTTCGCTGAAGTCGGTCTTGTCGGTAGCGGAGCCGGTGCCGCCCTGGGCTTGCGCTTCCCCCCGCAATTCACCGAGCCGGCTTTTGGCGCTGCGGATCACTTGACTGATATTGAAGCCCTTGACGGCGCCGTCGCGCAAGGCCAGCTGCGCCGTTCCGTTCAGGTTCTTTTTCAGTTGCGCCACCAGGCCGCCCTCCGTGGTGACATCAAGCACGACATTGCCGCGTCCTTCGATCGGCTCCTTGCCAATGGCGTCCTTAAGCAAGGGGCCGAGGTTGATGCCGGACAAGGTCTGGCGCAGCGCGAAGCGCGGCTGCGCAGCCGCCACCAGCGACGCCGAACCCGCCAGTGAGCCGCCATACAGATTGGCATTGATCCCGTTGATGTCAACTTTGCCGCCGGCGGCGCGCAAGTCCAGCCGCAGGTTCGACAGGCGCAGGTTTTCCGCCTTCAGGCTGCCCACCCGCAAACTGCCGCTGGCCTGCAAGTCGCGCAGTGCGGACAGGTCAATCGGCTGCTCCGCTTGTGCTGCCGGCTTGGCGCCTTGCTGGCCAGTCGCTGGTTTGGCGCGGTAGCGATCGGCATTGAGTTGATCAATGCCGATGTCGAACGTATAGGCAGCCGGTGAAAATTTTGCCAAACCGAGCCTGGCATCGAAGCTGCTCTCGTCGAGCTTGCCTTTCAGGCTGGCGCTGGCGTTCTTCTTGTTCAAGTCGGCGCCGCCACGACCATTGGCCATGAGCTTCATGCTGCCGCCGGCAGGGTTGGGCAGCGTGACATTGGCAGCGATGGCGGCCAGCTCGATGGTGCCGGCCTTCAGGTCCGCGGCGATGGGAGTGGTCAGGCTGCCCTCGATCACGGTCGCGCCCGCTTTGCCGGACAAGGTGAGCATCATTTTCGGCGCGGTGAACAAGAGCTTGTCGAGGTCGCCGGCAAGGCTGCCTTCCAGATGGGCTTTGGCGTCGGTCGTGGCGTCCTTGACGGTGGCAGTCAGTGTCACTGCGGGCAGGCGGAATGCTTGCGGCGTGCCTTCGAATGAATCCAGGGAGAACGTCACGCCGATAGTGCGCCCGCCCGGCGACAGCCTGGCTTGGCCGGTCACCTTGCCGCCGCTGACCTTGTTGTCGCCGACGGCCAGCTTTGGCGCATCCAGCTTGACTTCGACCGCTTGGCCGGATTCCTTGCCGCTTGCCGACAACTTGAGTCCGTTGATGTCGAATCGCTTTTCAGCCGGGCGCAAGTCGGCATCGCCAGCCACTTGCAGCAACAGGTCGGAAACGTCCAGTGCCGATCCTTTCAGCTCTGCATCGAGCTTGCTCACAGCATAGCGTTGGCGCGCAAGGTCGAAGGTGAAATCGGTTTTCAGCTTGACGCTGGCATCGAGCGATGGATTGCTGCTCTTGATCTGGGCGGCAAGTCTGGCGTTGCTCGGCACGGCATTGGCGATACGCCCGGTATCGAGTTGCAGGTCCGCAATGTCGATTTTCCGCTGCGTCATCTGGTCGTCGAATACGATGCGTGCGCCGGCAATATGCACGCTGTCGATATCGAAGCGCAATTGCTGGCTGCTTTCTTCCTTCGACAGCAAGTCATCGAAATTGGTGGCGCCGCTGCGGTCGCGGCGCAGGTTGGCGTTCAAGCCGCCAATGTCGATGCGATCGACGATCAGTTGCTTCGACAGCAAGGGCAGCAGCGCCAGCGACACGCGCGCTTTCTCGACACTGGCGAATTGCGCGCTGCCCTTGTGTTCGGAAATGCTCACGCGACCGAGGTCGGCACCGATCCTGGGGAAAAAACTGAGCTTGATCTCACCCGGAATCGAGAGCGTGCGCTGTTTCTTTTGCTGCACCAGGGCGATGATTTGCGGCTTGTAGTCGTTCGGATTGAAGGTGGCGGCAATGATGGCGACCCCACCCAGCATGATAGCCAGCAAGGCGGCCAGGGCAATGGCGGTGTATTTGATGGCTTTGGACATGACAGGGCAGGTAATTGACCGGGATGGCGGTCAATTTACCACTGCTGTCACCCCACGGGCGTTGGCCACTGGGCCGACCGCCCGCTTGACCAAGCTGATGCTGCCCGTTCAGGTCTTTTCATGCTGCCGGCGGCGCTCCTCCACACTCGGCGGACGATCCGCATATTGCTGTTCTTCGACCACGTTCAGGTATTCGCTGCCATCGAGCGGCCGGCCGACATGCGGAATGCCGTCGCCGGGCTGGGTTTCAGAGGGGATCGACTGCTCCCTGATCACGTCGTCTTGCGGTTGTTCAGGTTTTGGCACGGTTTTGCTCCTCTTGTTCTATCGTTCTATCGCTCAATCGCTCAATCGCTCAATCGCTCAATCGCTCAGTCGCTCAGTCGCTCAGTCGCTAAAGGCTTGGAGGCTGCCGATACAGCCGAAGTTCGGCAGCAAGCGCAATTGCACCGACGAAGCAACTTGCGCGGCGTCAATGAACGCAGCTGCCGCGGCAAGACCGCGGAACCGGCCAGGACATGCCGGGACACAAGCCTCCCTTTTAAAGGAGTCCCTGCATGAGATCGATATCCACGTTTGCACCGGCCAGGCAAAATGAACCAAGCCTGCCCTCCGGCATGGATTCATTACCCGGCGAAGTCGTCACGATGATTGCCCTGCATTGCAGGGATCGCAAGACGCTGGCGGCATTCCTTGGCACCTGCAGCCATTTTCATGGCTATGCCGAACCGCTGCTGGCGCCAGCGAAGTCCCTGCATGCGGCCCGTGTGCCCGAGCGCAGCTTGCGACTCACAGGAACGCTGGATGCGATCGCCGGATTCGGCAGGCGAATCTGTGCACAGGATTGGCAGGACCATCTTGACGCCATCGGGAAGCGGCATGCCGACGACGCCATATTAATGAGCCTTGCCGTGCTGGTACCTGGCACTGTTCCGCACGACTGCGATATTTTCCGAAATGCTTGCGAGCGCCTGGGTGACTATCATCCCGGCGTGTCGCTTGGTCGCCTCACCAAACGAATCTCCGGTCCGGCGCAAGCGGCGTGGCGTCGGGTGGTGACCGCGGTCTTCGTCGGCGCCTACGAACAGGCGGCGAGGATGGGGAAGCAGTGGAATATTCTTGATTTCAATATGCTGATCTGGACCTTCCAGCAGTGCGCGGCAAGCATGCCGCTGGATCTCACCATGTCGATACTGAAACAGATGGCAGAAAAGGGACAGCTAAATCCCCTGTCTAAGGAAAACCTGGTTTGCCAGATGCTGACAACCGTGGCCCAGCTGATCAGCAAGCCGGGGAGGATTGCGCTCGGCGATCCCCATGCCACGCAGGCATTGACAGGCCAGTTGATGCAAACGCTGGAATCAATCATCCGGGCGGCCCGTGCGCAGGGCAGCAAGGAATTCATCTTCGACTGCGCAAGCGACGCAGTCTGGTTTGTGAAATTGCTGCCCGCGCGCCATTGGCGCTTACAGCCGCAGGAAAATTTTGCATGGTTATTCGAGCTCACATCGGCAGCGCTTTTGCTGGACAAATACGATCAATCCCTGGCGCTGGTCGCGCTTGAGGCGGCCGTAGCGGGCAGGGGGATTTTCAGTGAGGATGAATGGAATGCCACGGTCAGGCAACTGCGTGAGGGTAGCCCGGATTTGCCCCAGTGACGCGATTGCCTGCCGCGCCAAAAAACAAAACGGCCGCCTCGTGGGCGGCCGTTCCGGTCTCACTCCGCTGGCGTTCTTACGACGCCAGTCCCTTCTTGATCGATCGGGCCAGAATCTGCCCGCCACCGTAAGTACTCTGCACCGGCTCGGCGCCGCCCGCTGTCACCTTGACCGCGCAATACTTGAATTCCGGTATCTTCGCAAACGGATCAAGCGCGTCATTGGTCAGCCTGTTGATCGCTGCTTCGTAGTATGCAAACGGCACGAATATGGCGCCCCGCGGGGTGCCTTCTTCGGCGCGCGCATACAGGCTTACCTGGCCGCGGCGTGATGCCAGCGTCACGACCTGGCCTGGCTTGATGCCCAGGTCTTCCATGTCGAACGGATGGATCAGCGCAGTCGGATCCGGTTCGAGTGCGTCCAGCACCAGCGCGCGACGGGTCATGCTGCCGGTATGCCAGTGTTCCAGCTGGCGGCCGGTGATCAGCACCATCGGATACTCGGTGTCGGGCCGCTCGGCAGCCGGTATCACGTCCGCCGGAACAAACCTGGCGCGGCCGTCCGGACGCGGGAAGTCTTCGACAAACACCACCGGTTCGCCCGGATCGCCTTCCTTCAGGCATGGGTAGGTGACTGCGCCATCTTGCTCCATGCGCTCCCAGGTAATGCCGCCGATGCTCGGCATGGCATGGCGCATTTCGTCGAATACGGCCGATACGTGCTGGTTCTCCCACGGCAGGCCAAGGCGCTTGCCGATTTCCTGGATGATCCACAGGTCCTGGCGGGCGTCGCCCGGCGGGTCGATTGCCTGGCGACCCATCTGTACCAGACGGTCGGTATTGGTAAAGGTGCCGTTCTTTTCGGCGAATGCCGAAGCGGGGAGGACGACGTCAGCCAGGTAGGCGGTTTCGGTCAGGAAAATATCCTGCACCACCAGGTGCTCCAGCGAAGCCAGCGCATGCCTTGCATGGTTGGCGTCAGGGTCCGACATGGCCGGGTTTTCACCCATGATGTACATGCCCTTGACGGTGCCGGCGTCGATCGCTTTCATCACTTCGACCACGGTCAGGCCAACCTTGTCGTCGAGCTTGGCGCCCCAGAATTTTTCGAAGAATGCGCGCGCTTCGGCATTGTCGACGCGCTGGTAATCCGGGAAGCTCATCGGGATCAGGCCGGCGTCGGATGCGCCTTGCACATTGTTCTGGCCGCGCAGCGGATGCAAGCCGGTGCCGGGTCGGCCGATCTGGCCCGTCATCAGCGACAGCGCGATCAGGCAACGCGCATTGTCAGTCCCATGTACGTGCTGCGATACGCCCATGCCCCACAGGATCATGGATGCCTTGGAAGTCGCATACAGCCGCGCCACGTAGCGGATGGTCTCGGCGTCGATGCCGCAGATCGGCGCCATTTTTTCGGGCGAGTAGGCGGCAACATTCGCCTTGAGCTCGTCATAGCCGATGGTGCGCGCAGCGATGAATTCCTCGTTGACCAGTCCTTCATTGACGATCACATGCATCATCGCGTTAAGCAGGGCAACGTCGGTGTCGGCGCGGAATTGCAGGTAACGGTGCGAGAAGCGCGCCAGCTCCGAACGACGCGGATCGAGTACGATCAGTTTGGTGCCGTTGGCGACAGCATTCTTGATCCAGGTGGCGGCAACCGGATGGTTCACGGTCGGGTTGGCGCCAATGATGATCACCACGTCCGACTTGATGACGTCCATGACCGGGTTGGACACGGCGCCCGAACCGATGCCTTCGAGCAGCGCAACCACCGACGAGGCATGGCAAAGCCGGGTGCAATGGTCGACGTTGTTGCTCTGGAAGCCGGTACGCACCAGCTTCTGGAACAGGTAGGCTTCTTCATTGCTGCCCTTGGCCGAGCCAAAGCCCGCCAGCGCCTGCTTGCCGACCGTGTCGCGAATCTCGCGCAGCTTGCCGCCGGCGAAGTCCAGCGCCTCTTCCCAGCTTGCTTCGCGGAACACGTCGAACACGTTCTCCGGCGTCATTTCAAAGTCGCCGGACTTGGGCGCATCCGAGCGCCGGATCAGCGGCTTGGTCAGCCGGTGCGGGTGATGCGCATAGTCGAAACCATAGCGACCCTTGACGCACAGGCGGCCGTGGTTGGCCGGGCCATCGCGGCCTTCGACGTACAGGATCTTGTTGTCCTTGACGTTGTAGGTCATCTGGCAGCCGACGCCGCAGTATGGGCAGACGGAATCGACTTTCTTGTCCGGCACTTGCAGCGCGACATCGCGCGCCGGCATCAGCGCACCGGTCGGGCAGGCCTGCACGCATTCGCCGCAAGCCACGCAGGTGGAGGCACCCATCGGGTCATCCATGTCGAACACGATCTTTTCGCCCGCGCCACGGAAGGCCAGGCCGATCACGCCGTTCATCTGTTCGTCGCGGCAGGCGCGCACACAGCGGGTGCACTGGATGCAGGCGTCGAGGTTCACCGCAATCGCCGGATGCGAAAGATCCTGCGCCACGCGCTCGCGCGCCTTGAAGCGCGGTTTGCCTACGGCGAGTTTGCGCGACCACTGGTCAACTTCGTTGTCACGCGTGTAGGCGGTTTCCGGCATGTCCGATTGCAGCAGCTCCAGCACCAGCTTTTGCGCCTTGACCGCGCGTTCGCTGTCGGTCGTGACTTTCATGCCCTGGCTGGGATAGCGGCAGCAAGATGGCGCGAGTACGCGCTCGCCATTGATTTCGACCATGCAGGAGCGGCAGTTGCCGACTGCTTCCAGGCCTTCCTTGTAGCACAGCCGCGGAATCTCCACGCCTTCGCGGCGGGCGACTTCGATGATCGTCTGGTCGGTGCGGGCGCTGACTTCACGGCCATTCAGCTCAAAGCTGACCACCGGCACATCAAGCTGGGCTATTTCGTTTCGGGTAATCGCGTTCACGTTTGTCTCACTGCCCCGCAGGGCGCAATCAGGCGAGTTCCTGGGGGAAGTATTTGACGACGCAGTCGATCGGGTTCGGCGCAGCCTGGCCAAGTCCGCAGATCGATGCATCACGCATCACGAATGACAGGTCCGCCAGCAGTTCCAGGTCCCATTTCGGCTGGTTGATCAGTGCGGCTGCCTTTGCCGTGCCGACCCGGCATGGCGTGCACTGGCCGCAAGATTCATGCTGGAAGAAATTCATGGTGTTGCGGGCAGCTTCAACTGCGGTGTCCTGGTCCGACAGCACCACCACGGCAGCCGATCCGATGAAGCAACCATACGGTTGCAGCGTATCGAAGTCGAGCGGGATGTTGTTCATGCTGGCCGGCAGGATGCCGCCGGATGCACCACCGGGCAAGTAGCCGTAAAAGGTCTGGCCGTCCTGCATGCCGCCGCAATATTCGTCGATCAGTTCCTGGATGGTGATGCCGGCAGGTGCGAGCTTTACGCCCGGATTCCTGACCCGGCCGGAAACCGAGAATGAACGCAAGCCGCGCCGATCGTTGCGGCCGTGCGATCCAAACCAGGCACCGCCTTTTTCCAGGATGTCGCGCACCCAGTACAGCGTCTCGAAATTGTGCTCCAGCGTCGGCCGGCCGAACAGGCCGACCTGCGCCACGTACGGCGGACGCAGCCGCGGCATGCCGCGCTTGCCTTCGATCGATTCGATCATCGCGGATTCTTCACCGCAGATGTAGGCGCCTGCTCCGCGCCGCAACCAGATCTTGGGGGCGCCGTCACGCGCAAACAGCGGATGGGCGGACAGCTTGTCGAGCTCGGCTTCGAGCAGGGTGCGGCAGCCGTGGTATTCGTCGCGCAGGTAAATGTAGATCGACTCGATGCCGACCGCCCAGGCCGCGACCAGCATGCCTTCGAGGAAGCGGTGCGGATCGCGCTCAAGATAATAGCGATCCTTGAACGTACCCGGCTCGCCTTCGTCGATGTTGACTGCCATCAGCCGCGGGCCTTGCTCGGCACGCACGATGCGCCACTTGCGTCCGGCCGGAAAGCCGGCGCCGCCCAAGCCACGCAGGCCGGAATCTTCCATCGCCTTGATGACTGATTCGACATCGCGCTTGCCGTCCAGGCATTCTTCGAGCAGCTGGTAGCCGCCTTCGGCGCGATAGACGTCGTAGCCCTTGTACGCTTCGGGCACATGTTTGACTTCTTTCGCAGTGACTTTGGCAACGACTTGCTCGACCGTCGCGTGCGGCACCGGATTCTGGTGCACGATGGCGACTGGGGCCTGTTCACAGCGGCCGACGCATGGCGCGGGGATCACGCGCACTTCCTTGCCAAGCAGGGCCGGCAATTTGGCCAGCAATTCCTTGGCGCCATTCATTTCGCAGGACAGGCCATCGCACACGCGTACCGTCAAGGCCTCTGGCTGATTGTCGCCTTCCTTGACGACATCGAAATGATGATAGAAGGTGGCGACTTCATAGACCTCGGTCTGCGCCAGCCGCATCTCCTGGGCCAAGGCTGCCAGGTGGGCCGATGACAGGCAGTTGTAGCGATCCTGGATCTTGTGCAGGTGCTCGATCAGCAGGTCGGCGCTGCGCGAGGCATCGCCCAGCAGTGCCTGCACTTCGGCCAGGGCAGCGGGATCGACCCGGCGGCCCTTTGGCGCTTCGCGCTTGCGCTGCCTGCTGGCGCCCTGCACTGCAATCGGTATGATGATTTGATTCATGGAATTTGCTCGTTGTCCTGGTTCAGATCACGCGTTCTTGCCGCATTTGGGCGATATCCTCGGCGCTGTAGCCTAACTGCCCCAGCACTTGTTCCGTATGCTCGCCCAACAGCGGCGAACGGGTCACGTCGGTCGGGCTGTCCGAGAGCTTGATCGGATTGCCCACGGTCAGGTATTTGCCGCGCGTGGGATGGTCGACTTCAACAATGGTGCCTGTGGCGCGCAGCGCCGGTTCCTCGGCAATTTCTTTCATCGACAGGATCGGTCCGCACGGGATGTCGTACTGGTTGAGGATTTCCATGGCCTCGAATTTGGTCTTGGTCATGGTCCATTGCTCGATCCGATTGAAAATCGGCTTCAGGTGCAGCAAGCGCGCCTGCGGCGTCTTGAATGCCTCATCCTCGATCCAGTCCTCTTCGCCGATCACCTTGCACACCGCCGGCCATACGGCAGCCTGCGTGATGAAATAGATATACGCGTTGGGGTCGGTTTCCCAACCCTTGCATTTCAGGATCGACCCCGGCTGGCCACCGCCAGACGAATTGCCGGCGCGCGGCACGGCGTCGCCGAACTTGCCGTCAGGGTACTGCGGATATTCATGCATGGTGTGGGTGCGTTCCAGCCGCTGCTGGTCACGCAGCTTTACCCGGCACAGGTTGAGCACGGCGTCCTGCATCGGCGCCAGCACTTTCTGTCCGCGCCCGGTCATGGTGCGCTGGTAGAGCGCGGCAACAATGCCCAGGGCCAGGTGCAGGCCGGTGCCGCTGTCGCCGATCTGTGCGCCTGTCACCATTGGCGGGCCATCGTCAAAACCGGTAGTCGACGCCGATCCGCCGGCGCACTGGGCCACGTTCTCGTAGACCTTGCAGTCTTCATAGGGACCGGGACCGAAGCCCTTGACCGAGGCCATGATCATCTGCGGGTTGAGCTTCTGGATATGCTCCCAGGTGATGCCCATGCGGTCGAGTGCGCCGGGTGCAAAATTTTCGACCAGCACGTCGCATTCCTTGATCAGTGCGTCCAGTACTTCGCGGCCACGCGGCTTCTTGGTGTCGAGCGTAATCGAACGCTTGTTGTGGGTGAGCATCGTGAAATACAGGCTGTCCACGTCCGGAATATCGCGCAACTGTCCGCGCGTGGCGTCGCCTTCGCCCGCACGCTCCACCTTGATCACATCGGCGCCGAACCAGGCCAGCAATTGCGTGCAGGTAGGTCCGGACTGGACATGGGTGAAATCAAGGATCTTGACGCCGTCTAACGCTTTGCTCATGGAATATCCTGCCGGGGAGTGAATTAAACCCCGTATGTTAACTTACCTTGCCGACCCGATAGCCGCACTGCCGTCAGGCGGACTTGTCCCTGGCGGCCAACTGGCTTTCCAGCTCCGCCAGCCGCTTGCGCAATTCGCGATCCTCCGCAAAACGCGCCGATTCATCGCGAACCACGGCAACGATCGAAGACACCTTGCCATCCGCCGTGTGCAGCATGGCGACGGTAAACGCAATCGACAGCCGATGGCCATCCTTGTGCACTGCCGGCACCCGCAATACGTCGTGCCCGTAACGCGTGATGCCGGTTTCCATGGTCTTGTGATAACCATCCCAGTGCCGCTTCTGCTGCGGCTGCGGAATGATCAGGTCCAGCGATTTTCCCAGCGCGTCGGCTTCGGTGAAGCCGAACATGCGCTCGCATGCCGGGTTCCAGAGCGTGATCGCTCCGCTGGCGTCAGCCGCCATCACGGCGTCACCCACGGCCTCGACCAGTTGACGGTAATCAATCGATGAGTTCATCGCGGACTTCCTTTTCAGAAAATACGGTCTCCAAGAAAAGAACGGCGCTCAAACTGAACGCCGTCCGTGCCCATCACCGGGAGACCGGTATGTCAGTCAACCGCGCTCAGACCACCTTGTCGGAGTGCAGTGCCTTGATCTGGTCGCCGTTGTAACCCAGGCTCGACAGCACTTCGTCGGTGTTCTCGCCCAGCAGCGGCGAGGCGGTGACTTCAGGCTTCAGGTCCGAGAACTTGATCGGGCTGCCGACGGTGAAGTAACTGCCGCGTGTCTTGTGCGGAACTTCGACGATCGAGCCGCTCTTGCGCAGCGATTCATCGTTGAGCAATTCCTTCATGGACAGCACTGGTGCGCAAGGAATGTCGAACTTGCGCAGGATGTCGACCGCTTCATACTTGGTCTTGTCCTTCAGCCATTCTTCGATCGTGCCGAAGATGTCCATGATGTGCGGCTGGCGTGCCTTGGCCGTCGTGTAGTTAGGGTCCGTCTTCCATTCCGGTTTGCCGATGGCGTCGCAGATCGGCTCCCAGGCATGACCCTGGACCGTGAAATAGATGTACGCATTCGGGTCGGTTTCCCAGCCCTTGCACTTGAGCACCCAGCCTGGCTGGCCGCCACCGCCGGCGTTACCGCCACGGGGAACGACGTCGCTGAATGTGCCGTGCGGGTACTGTGGATATTCTTCCAGGTAGCCCAGGCGGTCCAGGCGCAACTGGTCACGCATCTTGACGCGGCACAGGTTGAGCACGGCGTCTTGCATCGATACGGCAACCTTCTGGCCCTTGCCAGTCTGCTGGCGGCCAATGTAGGCCGTCAGGATGCCGATGGCCAGGTGCATGCCGGTATTGCTGTCGCCCAGGGCAGCAGAGCTGACCGTAGGAGGGCCGTCCCACCAGCCGGTGGTGGAGGCTGCGCCGCCGGCGCACTGGGCCACGTTTTCGTAGACTTTCAAGTCTTCGTAGTGGTGGCCGTCCGAGAAGCCCTTGACCGAAGCCAGGATCATCTTTGGATTCAATTCCTGGATGCGCTCCCAGGAAAAGCCCATGCGGTCGAGCGCGCCAGGACCGAAGTTTTCGACCATGACGTCGGAAACCTTGATCAGCTTTTCCAGCACTTCTTTACCGGCTTGGGTCTTGGTGTCGAGTGTCAGCGACTTCTTGTTGCTGTTCAACATGGTGAAATACAGTGCGTCGACATCAGGGATGTCGCGCAACTGCGAACGGGTCACGTCACCCGAACCAGGACGCTCGACCTTGATGACGTCGGCGCCGAACCATGCCAGCATTTGGGTACAGGCCGGGCCGGCTTGCACGTGGGTGAAGTCGATGATGCGAATGCCTTGAAGTGGCTTGTTCATTTAGATAGCTCCTTGTTGTCTCTGTCGTCTAACTTTAACTGTATTACTTCTTGGTCGCTGCGCTTTGCGGGTTCAGATGGGAAATGCGTCCACTTTCAGTGCCCGCCTTCTCATCAATCATGGCATTGATCAGGGTTGGCTTGCCGGAGGCGATGCCTTCAGCCAGTGCCTTGGCCAGTTCGTCAGGTGTGGTCACGGTCACGCCGACGCCGCCGAATGCCGTCATCAGCATGTCGTAGCGTGCGTTCTTGACGAACACGGTCGGTGCGACTTCCGGACCACCGGTCGGGTTGACGTCGCAACCACGGTAAACACCGTTGTTGTTGAAAATGACGACGGTGATCGGCAGGTTGTAACGGCAGATCGTCTCGACTTCCATGCCCGAGAAACCGAATGCGGAGTCGCCTTCGAGTGCGACCACCGGCTTGCCGCTGGTGACGGCCGCGCCAATCGCGTAGCCCATGCCGATGCCCATCACGCCCCAGGTACCCGAGTCCAGGCGCTTGCGCGGCTCGTACATGTCGATGATGCTGCGGGCGTAGTCCAGCGTGTTCGCGCCCTCGTTGACCAGATAAACATCCGGGCGGGTCTTGAGTACGTCACGCATGGCGCGCAGCGCACTGTGGAAATTCATTGGCGATGGATTGGCTTCCAATGTCTTGGCCATTTTGGCGACGTTGGCTTCGCGCTTGGCGGCGATTGCTCCGGTCCATTCCTCTGACGGCTTCTGGAAATCGCCCAGGCCGTTGAGCAGTGCCTTGACGCAGGAACCGATGTCGCCGACCAGCGGTGCATCGATCGGCACATTGCTGTCCATCTCTTGCGGCGAGATGTCGATGTGGATGAATTTCTTGTCGGCCCAGTCCTTCTGGTCGGTACCGCCCCAGGTCGGGCCCTTGCCGTGCGACAGCAGCCAGTTCAGGCGGGCGCCGATCAACAGCACCACGTCGGCTTTGGCCAGCGCAAACGAACGCGCGGCGACAGCCGATTGCGGATGGTTGTCAGGCAGCAGGCCCTTGGCCATCGACATCGCCAAGTAAGGTATGCCGGTCTTTTCGACCAGTGCCCGGATATCGGCATCGACCTGCGCGTAGGCAGCGCCCTTGCCGAGCATGATCACCGGACGCTTGGCGCCCTTGAGTACGTCGAGCGCACGCTTGACCGAATCGGCCGAAGGAATCTGGTCGGGCGCAGCGTCAACCACGCGAACGATCGATTGCTTGCCCTTGAGGGCGTCCATGGCCTGGCCCATCAGCTTGGCTGGCAGGTCGAGGTAGACGCCACCGGGACGGCCGGAGACAGCGGCGCGGATGGCGCGCGCCATGCCGATACCGATGTCTTCGACATGGTTGATGCGGTAGGCGGCCTTGACGTAAGGCTTGGCTGCGTTGAGCTGGTCGAGTTCTTCGTAGTCACCTTGCTGCAGGTCGACGATCTCGCGCTCGGAAGAGCCGCTGATCATGATCATCGGGAAGCAGTTGACGGTGGCATTGGCCAGTGCGACCAGGCCATTCAGGAAGCCGGGCGCCGACACGGTCATTGCCACACCAGGCTTCTTGGTCAGGTAACCGGCGATAGCGGCGGCGTTGACTGCGTTGGCTTCGTGACGGAATCCGATCCAGCTCAAGCCTTCTGCCTGCGCCAGGCGCGCCAGGTCAGTAATGGGGATACCGACCAGACCATAAATGGTGTCGATATCGTTCGCCTTGAGGGCGTCGATGATTAGATGGAACCCGTCGGTGAGATCTCCTGCTTGTGTCTCGGTTGTCATATCAGATGTCTCTTTTTCGATAAGGGTTGAGCAGTGGAGGGCGGCTTGCTCATCGCTTGTGCAGGGTCATCCTGCATCGTCGCGATATCATAGAAATCGTGGTCGGCATTTACCATTGACCGCGGTCAATTTTCAAAAACACCGGACCTGGCCTGCCAGCGGGCGCGCCCGGCATTGAGGCATTATCATAGGGATTTCAGTGTGGCGTTCTCATTGACCGCGGTCAATTTGTACCGGATCATGTGCTTCACTTTAGCAAAAGCACAATACGAGGCTTAATGTCGACAGTCGCAGACCATCCGGAACGCAACATCATTCGCGTCCAGCTCCGCCAGAATCTTGTCCTCAAGGGCATGACCGAGCAGGATTGGGCTGAGCTGGAGCCATTGCTGGTGGTGGTGGATTGCAACAAGGGCGATTTCCTGCTGCACCAGGGCGTGCACGAGATGGAGCAGTACTTCATCCTCGACGGCCTGCTCAAGCGGGTGGTCACCAACGCGCAAGCCAAGGAAATGATCCTGCGGTTTGCCGAAACCCGCGACATCGAAACCAGCTACGCCGCATGGCGCCTGAAAACGCCAACGCCTTATAGCATCGTCTCGGTCACCAAATCCCGTGTCGCCAGGTTGCCGCTGATGCAATGGATCGGTTTCATGGAGCGGCATCCGGAGGTCAAGCAGACTTTCGAGTACGAAGTCATGCACCTGATGAGCGAGATCATGGCCCACACGATCACCCTGCATCTGCTCGACGCGCCGGGACGTGTGCACCGCTTCCTGCGCAAGCATCCCGAGTTGTTTGACCGGATTCCAAAAAAAGAATTGGCAACCTACCTGAACCTGTCGGCCGAAACCCTGAGCCGGCTGAAGCATCAAGGCAAGATCTGAGTCCTTGCAGCAATCCGGCTGATGGCCCGATTGGCGCAAGGACGCAGCCAGGTTCCCGTCAGGCGGTCGCCGTCAGCCGGATATGCCCGGCGTTTTGTTGCATTGCACTACCCATCAACCTGACCAACGCATAGACCGTGCTGATGTGCGGCGTAGGCGTATCTGTCAAGCGGCCAAGTTCGATCACGGAGCCGACCAGGGCATCGATCTCGGGCGCACGACCGGCTTCCACGTCCTGCAGCATCGATGTCTTGTGCTTGCCCACCTTCTCGGCGCCGGCAATGCGCTTCTCCAGCGATACGCGAAACTCGATGCCCAGCTTGTTGGCAATGGTTTGCGCCTCGGTCATCATGTTGGCCGCCAGTTCACGCGACTGCGGATGCTGGCAGATGTCGACCAGGGTCGAGTGGCTCAGGGCGCTGATCGGGTTGAAGGTGAGGTTGCCCCACAGCTTGAGCCAGATCTCCGCACGGATGTTATCCAGCACCGGGGACTTCAAACCGGCATTGGTAAAGCATTGCGCAACGCGATTGACGCGCTCGCTGTTGCTACCATCGAGTTCGCCAAGCGGAAAACGCTCGCCCTCGATATGCCTGACCACCCCCGGCGCCACCAGCTCGGAAGCCGGATAGACGACGCAGCCGAGAATGCGTTCAGCCGGAATCTTTGCCGAAATCTGCCCGCTTGGGTCGACCGACTCGATGCGACGGCCAGCCAGTTCGCCGCCATGCTTGTAAAAATACCAGAACGGTATGCCGTTCTGCATCGGAATCACCACGGTCTCGGGGCCAAACAAGTCAGGCAGGTCATTGACCACGGACTCGACCTGGTGCGCCTTCAACGCCAGGATGACGATGTCTTGCGGACCCGCTTCCTTGTAGTTGCTGGTGGCGCGCACGTTGGTCGCGACCTGCGACTGGCCGTCATGCCCGATCAGCTTGATGCCGTTGCTGCGAATCGCGTCCAGATTGGCGCCGCGCACGAGGAATGTGACGTCCTCGCCCGCCAACGCCAGCTTTGCACCGACATAACCGCCGATGCCTCCTGCCCCCACTATTGCTATTTTCATTACAGCTTCCTGTTGTTAGCAGGAGCAAGACGTCGCCGCCAATGCCCCTTGACCGATCGAATGATTCGATTCTGCCCAAGGGGAGGATTTGCTGCAATGCGAAAAATGCAGAAAAGCGGCGAATACTCACTATGAGAAACTGCATTCCGGATTAAGAAATGAAAAGCGATAATTGGACTGGTTTATTGCGTTGCAGGAGGGTTGGTGCTGCGCCCCGCGCCACAGATGCAGCGATTTCCGGTGCGCGAGAGGGCGCAGGATGTGCATGAAACGGACGGCCAAAAAAAAAGCGGCGCCCGAAGGCGCCGCCTGGAAGGTCACGCCAGCCCGGACGCTGTCCGGGTGACGTTCCAGCTACTTAATCTACCGGGCGATGGGCGTCGAATTCATCCACTTTGGGAGGACGAATCTTCGCAATCACCATGCCGATCAGCGGCCAGAACAACATCAGCAGTGCCAGCGTCGTGATCGAACCGACCAGCGCGTTCGACCACATGATCGACAGCTCGCCTTGCGAAACCAGCATCGCTTGCCGGAACGAGTCTTCCGCCTTGTCACCGAGCACGAGAGCCAACACCAGCGGTGCAAGCGGGTAGTCCAGCTTCTTGAACACGTATCCAACTACGCCGAACATCAGCATGAACCAGATGTCGAGCATGGCGTTATGCACGGTGTAGGCGCCGATCGCACAGATCACGATAATCACCGGTGCAATGATCGAGAACGGAATGCGAAGGATCGATGCGAACAGCGGCACGGTGGTCAGCACCACGATCAGGCCCACAAGGTTACCGAGGTACATGCTGGCGATCAGGCCCCAGACAAAGTCCTTTTGCTCGACAAACAGCAGCGGTCCTGGTTGCAGGCCCCAGATCAGCAGGCCGCCCAACAGCACTGCGGCGGTCGGCGAACCGGGGATACCCAAGGCCAGCATCGGCAGCAGTGCGCTGGTGCCGGCTGCGTGAGCAGCAGTTTCCGGCGCAACCACGCCTTCCATCTCGCCGGTGCCGAAACGGGAACCGTTCTTCGAGAAGCGCTTGGCCAGGCCGTAGCTCATGAACGATGCCGGTGTGGCGCCGCCGGGGGTGATGCCCATCCAGATGCCGACCAACGAACTACGCACCGACGTCGCCCAGTAAGTCGGCAGCTTCTTCCAGGTTTCAAAGACGACCTTGGCGTTGATCTTGGCAGACTTGCCGGAGAACGCCAGGCCTTCTTCCATCGACTGCAGGATTTCACCGATACCGAACAATCCGATCACGGCAATCAGGAAGTCGAAACCGCGCATCAGTTCATGCAGGCCGAAAGTCAGGCGCAGTTGGCCGGTGACGGTATCCATACCGACAGCGGCAAGGCCGAAGCCAATCGTCATCGATGCCAGGATCTTGAACGGCGATCCCTTGCCCATGCCGACGAAGCTACAGAAAGTCAGCAGATAGACCGCAAAGAATTCGGGCGGCCCGAACTGTAGCGCGAACTTGGCCACAAGAGGCGCCATGAAGGTAATCATGATGACTGCCGCCAGCGCGCCTATGAATGACGACGTGAAGGCTGTTGCCAGCGCCTCGCCGGCACGGCCTTGCTGCGCCATCGGATAACCGTCGAAGGTCGTGGCTACTGACCACGGCTCGCCGGGGATATTGAACAGGATCGACGTGATGGCGCCACCAAACAGCGCGCCCCAGTAGATACAGGACAGCATGATGATTGCCGAAGTCGGCGACATCGAAAATGTCAGCGGCAACAGGATGGCCACGCCGTTGGCGCCACCGAGCCCAGGCAGCACGCCAATGAGTACGCCAAGCACGATGCCGATCACCATGAGCAGCGTGTTCATCGGCGTCAGGACTGTTGCGAAGCCCGTGAATAGGGCGTTAATTTCTTCCATTACAACACCTCGTTTGATGATTCAGTCAGCGACCGGATCAATATCCAGTGAAACCCAGAAGGTTGATCATGCCCTTGTACAAGGGGACCTTGAACCATACTTCGAACAGCATGAAAAACAGGGCATTGAACCCGACCCCGAGCAGGATGCTTTTGATGGTGGAGTACTTGCCCAGCACGATCATGAACAGCGCAATGTAGATCGCGGACGCGACATACAGGCCGAGGACCTGGATCACGCCGACATAAATTGCTGCCGGTATCAGAACCTGCATCACCCGCTTGATCTGCACGCTGTCGACGAAGATTTCAGTATTGCGGTCTTTGCCAAAAACGCTCTGCCAGAAAATTCCCACAGCAGAAATACACAGGATCAAACCGATGTAAAACGGGAAATAACCGGCACCAGGGCCGTCGGTGGTCCAGCCAGAACCGAGCTTGCGGCTACCGTAAAGAATGGTCAGGCCGAGAATCAGTACGAGGACGGCAACGACTCCCTCGACGACGTATGTCTGCACGCCGGAACGTGACTCACCGGCTTCCGTATGGTGATCCATGGGAAAAAAACTCCTGCTGTGGGGGTGTTGAGGACTGCGAATCTGCCAGGAGGGCGCAATGCGCCCCCCTGTCATGCTGCGGTCCGGCGATTACTTCTTGGCGATGAAGCCGGCTTCCTGCATCAGCGTCTTGTGCTGCTGCTCAGCCTTTTCCAGCCACTTGACATAGTCCGCACCCGACATTGCGGACTGATTGAATGCGCCCTTCTCCATGAACTCTTTCCATTCCGGTGTGTCGCGGACTTTCTTCAGGAGACTGACGTAGTAGTCGGTCTGGTCCTTGGTCACGCCAGGCGCCATGAAGATGCCACGCAACATGACGTAATCGGCTGGAACGCCCGATTCCTTGCATGTTGGAATGTCATTCCATGATTGGGTATCAGTGACCTTGGTCTTGTACGGCATGCGGTCGGCGTCGAACACGCACAGTGCGCGCAGTTTGCCGGCACGCCATTGCGCGACCGCTTCGATCGGGTTGTTCACCGATGAATCGATGTGCTTGCCGACGAGCTGGACAGCGACTTCACCGCCCCCTTTGAACGGGATGTAGATGAACTTGGTGCCAGTGGCTTTCTCGATGCCGACGGTCAGGATCTGGTCCTCTTGCTTGGAACCGGTACCGCCCATCTTCATCTTGCTCGGGCCTGCAGCCTTTACCGCTGCAATGTAGTCCTTGGCGTTCTTGTACGGCGCTTCTGCATTAACCCACAGGACAAACTGGTCCAACGCCATCATGGAGACCGGCGTCATGTCTTTCCAGTTGAACGGCACGCCCGTTGCGAGCGGTGTCGTGAACAGGTTGGACAGGGTAATGATGATTTTGTGTGGATCGCCTTTGGCGTCCTTGACGGCGAGGAAGCCCTCAGCGCCGGCACCGCCCGACTTGTTCACCACGATCAGCGGCTGCTTCATCATGTTGTGCTTGATGACGACACCCTGGATGAAACGTGCCATCTGGTCTGCACCGCCGCCGGTACCTGCCGGGATGACGAATTCAACTGGCTTGGTCGGCTCCCAGGCCGCAACTGCGGACGGGGCAACTGCAGCAAACGCCGCAGCAACCAGGCCTGCGGTCACTGCACTTTTGAGGCCACCTGCAAAAACTGGAATCGATGCCTTGCGCATGAATGTCTCCTTTATATTGTTACGATTATCATCACTGCGCCGGCATGCTGACCGGCGGCTGGATTTTTTGGCCCGGCTCCCTTTTCCAGGGAATTGCCGGCGCCTTCACTGCGATCCGAACTTACATCTGAAGCACGTATTCGTGGATTGCCATTTCCATTTACTGCAAGCCTGCGTCCTGGCGCCTGGACGCAGACTATTACTTGACTAATACAACGGGTATGGTCGACATATGGATGACCTTGCTGGTCACCGATCCGAGCAACATGCCGGCCATGTTGCCCAGTCCACGCGGGGTCATCACGATCTGGCTGCACCCTTTTTCCTGGGCGAGCTGCACGACTGTTTCAGCAGGGTCGCCGAGTGCTGTGTGCGCGATGTGGGCTACGCCCGCTTTCTGCAACATGTCGATCGCAGGCTTCATCGCCGCTTCGGCATTTTCGCGGTAGTAGCGATCGAGTTCATCGTGCGAAATGAAATGGCGTACGTTGCCGGAGATGATCGGATACTGGACGTTCAATATGTGAAGCTCTACCGGCTCCTTGTAGAGTCCGACGCTATTGATGACATATTGGACTGCCTTGGACGAACCTTCCGAGCCATCGACCGGGACCATCAGCTTGATCATTACCACTCCTTCGACTATCTGTTCTTGCTTGTTTAATGGAATGCAGCCACCGTCGGGTATCAATGCAAGGTACCACGTCGCACGGCAACATCGACCGTCTTGCTCCTGTGGAGCGCGGTCGCAGGCGCCCATTTCTGGATGAATCGCCGACATGGGCAGCACACAAAGCACGCGCTGCACTCAACATCGCCAGTTTTCCAGAGTAGATGGATACTGCGACACTTCCCAAACAATTCG
This sequence comes from Lacisediminimonas sp., assembly GCF_030645335.1. GTDB lineage: Bacteria > Pseudomonadota > Gammaproteobacteria > Burkholderiales > Burkholderiaceae_D > Lacisediminimonas. Next base: position 23,268 of record NZ_JAUSNH010000008.1, read on the forward strand.
GATTGACCGAAGTCAATTTTTCAAAAATTCGGGTGGTCAATTGTATGCGACTGGCGCGGCGCGGCGAGTCGACCTGCGCAAAAAAACGCAGGTCTTTCGTTCTGTTGCTCGCGCAATTTGAAGCCAAGACCGGTCACCGCCCGCGCACCAATTTTGGATTCCGGGTTGTCACCGCGCGGTCTTTGGGCCTGCGCCCTTCCAATGAACCGGACGGCGCGGTAGTGCACCACAGAAATAATAACTAATTGATGTTTTGAATAAAATTCATTTAGTATCCTTTATGAATCTGTGAGAAGTAATCAATGAAAAACGCGACACTGCGGCAGTTGAAAGTATTTGAAACCGTGGCGCGGCATGCGAGCTTCTCGCGCGCCGCCGAGGAATTGCACCTGACCCAACCGGCGATCTCTACCCAGGTCAAGACGCTGGAGGGGCATGTCGGCTTGCCGCTGTTTGAACAACTCGGCAAGAAAATTTACCTGACCCCCGCCGGAAACGAGCTCTTGCATCACAGCAGGACCATCATCGCCAACTTCCAGGCGGCGGAAGAAGCAATGACACAGTTCAAGGGAGTCACCGGCGGACGCCTGAATGTTGCCGTGATCAGTGCCGGCGATTACTTCCTGCCGCGGCTGCTGGTCAATTTCGCCGGGCGCCATCAGGGCGTCAAGCTCAATCTTTCCGTGCACAACCGCGAAGAGCTTCTGTACCAGCTCGCAGATAACATGACCGACCTGGCCATCATGGTCAGGCCACCGACTGACATGGATACGGTCAATGAATCGTTTGCGCCGCATCCTTATGTGGTCGTCGCGTCCCCCGAGCATCCGCTGGCGCGCAAGCGGCGTATTCCGATCGCCGCACTGGCTGACGAACCGTGGATCGTGCGCGAAAAGGGGTCCGATACGCGCAAGTCGATGGAGGAAGGTTTGGCCGGTCAGTTACCCGGGATGAATATCTCGATGGAGATCAAGAGCACGGAAACGATCAAGCAGGCGGTCATTGCGGGCATGGGGATCAGTTTTCTTTCCGCGCATACGATAGGGCTGGAACTGCAGGCCAGGAGCCTGGTGGTGCTGGATGTGCAGGAGCTGCCGGTGATGCACAATTGGTATCTGGTACACCGGCGTAACAAGCGACTGCCGCCAGTTGCCCAGGCGTTCCGGGAGTTCCTGCTCACGCACGGCGCAACACTGCTCGAACAGGTCACCCGCCTGGATCCGAAATTGCTCCACACGCAACGAAAGCCGCGCGCGGGCGCGTCGCCACGCGGTCGTTGAGCGTACCGGCAACGATCAGCCTTTCGTCTGGAGCCGCCCGCCCGGGTTTGGACCTGCATGATCCGGCCACACTGACAGCAATACCTTTTGGGAGCATCCATGATTACCGTCCATCACCTGAACAATTCACGCTCGCAGCGCATCCTCTGGTTGCTGGAGGAACTGGGTCTGGACTATGGCGTCGTGCGCTATGAGCGCGACCCGACGACCATGCTGGCGCCAGCAAGCCTGCGGGCAATACATCCCCTGGGTAAGTCGCCAGTAATTACCGACGGCGAGCTGACGGTGGCGGAGTCGGGCGCCATCATCGAGTACCTGGTTGGACGTTACGGTGACGGACGACTGGTGCCACCGCAGGACAGCCCGGATCGGTTGCGCTACACCTACTGGCTGCATTTCGCGGAAGGGTCGGCCATGCCGCCCTTGCTTTTGTCGCTGATCTTCTCCCGCATCGAAAAGGCGCCAGTGCCGTTTTTCCTGAAGCCCGTGACGCGGGCGATCGCAGCCAAGGTACGCAAGACGGTAATCGACCCTAATTTGACCGCACAGCTCGACTACATGGAAGCCGAGCTGACAAAAGCACCGTGGTTCGCTGGCGCTGCGTTCAGCGCGGCCGATGTGCAAATGAGTTTTGCCGTTGAAGCCGCATCGGCGCGCGGCGCAGTCGGCGCGGCTCGTCCCGCCTTGCTGGCCTGGCTGGCACGAATCCAGGCGCGGCCGGCATACCTGCGGGCGCTCGACAAGGGCGGCCCCTACGAACTGATGCGCTGAGCGGCCAGGCCGGGCAGGATTGCCGCTTCGGCGCCGCTTGCTTCACGCGCGTTTGCACGTCCCCGCGCCACGCGTTCTTCGACCGCCTGGCACTGCGGACTGTCAAACTGCGCCTGCACGGCATCGATGAACACCCGGGTCCGGGCGGGCATCAATCGGCGACCGGGGAATACCGCCCATGCCGTAACGACCGGCAGGCGCCAGTCCGGCAATACCGGCCGCAGCTCACCGCTGGTCACGTAGGGCTCGGCATAATGGTCGGCGACCGCGGCGATGCCAGCACCAAGGATTGCCATGCGTATCAGCAGTTCCGGCGAGTTGATCACGGCCCGGGCCGGGGGCGCGCCCTCCCAAACTTGTTCGCCCCGGTTCAGGATCCATTGTTCGGCTTCGCCGTTGCGGCGCAACAGGCGCAGCGTGCTGTGCCCCATCAGGGCTTCCGGCTCGGCCGGTTCGCCCTGGCGCGCGAGATACCCGGGGGCTGCGTACAGGCCGCCGGAAAAAGCCGCAATGCGGCGCGCCGCCAGCGTTGCATCATCCGGCAGCGCGCCCATGCGCAGCGCGCAATCGAAATTTTCACCAACCAGGTCGACCCGTCTTGGCGACAGGTCGAGCTCAAGGCTGATCGCGCTATAACGGTTGACGAAGTCCGATAGCATTTTTGCCAATACGGTATTGGCCAGGTCGCCCGGCATCGAGACGCGCAAGCGCCCGCTCGGCGCGCTCTGGCGGTGCTGAGCCAGCGACTGCGCCGCCTCAACTTCATTTTGCACACCGCGTGCGTGCTCCAGTACACCCATGCCGAAGTCGGTGAGCGTCAGTTTGCGGGTGGTGCGCAACAGCAGCCGTTCTCCCAGTTGCGCCTCCAGGTTTGCCAGGCGGCGCGACACGGTGGACTTGGGTACGCCCAGCCGCAACGCCGCCCGACTGAAGCTGCCGGTTTCGACAATATGTGCAAATAAAAGCAAGTCGTTCGGTTCTGGCCTCATGGCCGCCTCCCTCCGTTCGCGAACTGGGATTATCCCATCAATGGAACGATCTTATCCATTTAGCGGTCTTCCGGATTGATTTCGGTACATCTACACTGACTCTATCGAAACCAAACCTGATCAAAAAACATCATGAATATCCTCCAAGTCAATTCCAGCGCACGCACCGATGGCTCCCAATCCACTCGCCTGGCCGGCATCCTCAGCGAGCGGCTCGTAGCGCAGAATCCGGGCGCGGTCCTTGCGGTACGCGACCTGGCCCGCAATCCCCAACCGATCCTCGACGAGCAAGCGCTGCAGGCCTTGTTCACGCCGGCTGGCACGCGCACCGCGCTGCAGGCCGAGCGGGTCGCCCTGGACGACGCCTTGATTGCTGAAATCCAGGCCGCCGATGTGGTGGTGCTGGGTGTGCCGATGTACAACTTCGGTGTGCCAGTCCAACTGAAGAACTGGATCGATGCGATTTCGCGGGCGAAGGTAACATTCCAGTACACCGAAAAAGGGGCCGAGGGACTGCTCAAGGGCAAGAAGGTATATGTCGTACTGACCCGTGGCGGCGTCTATCGCAATACGCCGGCGGACTCGCAAGTGCCGTACCTGAAGACGGTCCTGGCATTCCTTGGCATGAGCGATGTGGAATTCGTCTACGCCGAAGGCTTGGCGATGGGCCCGGAAGCCGAACAGTCAGCGCTCGCCTCGGCGCATGAGCAAATCGAACTTGTGACTGCCTGATCACCGGACAGGGCTTTTCGCAAAAATCACCTTCCCGTCAGGAGACGGGCACAGCAAAGGAGAGCAGCATGCAACAGCCAGAAACGACATTCGTATCGCGCAGCGTCGAGCGCCTGGTCAATGGCGTCGCAACGTCTGACGGGGCAGGGGTCAAGCTCACGCGAGTACTGACCCAGCCGCTGCAGCGGCGCCTCGATCCGTTCCTGATGCTGGACGCCTTTGGTACCGATCGGCCGGAAGATTATATTGGCGGCTTCCCGGATCATCCACACCGTGGATTCGAGACGATCACATACATGATCGCCGGGCGAATGCGCCATCGCGACAGCGCCGGCAATGAAGGCTTGCTCGAAAACGGCGGCGTGCAATGGATGACGGCGGGGCGAGGGGTGATCCACTCCGAATTGCCGGAGCAGGAAGATGGCCGGATGGAGGGATTCCAGCTGTGGCTCAACTTGCCGGCACACGACAAGATGCGCGCACCGTGGTATCGCGATATCCCTGCCCCCGAGCTGCCGCACTTCACGACCGCGCAAGGGGTGGAAGGCATCGTGATTGCGGGGGTTGCCCAAGGTGTCGACGGCGCAGTCCAGCGTGATGATACGCAGCCGCTTTACCTTGACGTGGCGATACCTGCCGGCGCCAGCTTGCAGCAATCGCTGCCCGCCGGACACAACGCGTTCATCTATGTCTATCGCGGTTCCGTCAGCGTCGCCGGCACGGTCGTGTCAAGCAGGCAGATGGCGATCCTGGGCAATGGGCAAGCACACGGCGTCGAGTTGACCAGCGCAGGCGAAGCGGCCCGCGTGTTGGTCATCGCCGGCAAGCCGCTCAATGAGCCCATTGTCCAATATGGCCCGTTCGTGATGAACACGCAGGACCAACTGCGGCAGGCAGTGGAAGACTTCCAGTCAGGACGCCTGGGGCGCTAGCCTTTGGCCCCAGGCATACCCGCTCCCGCTAGCCACGGCCTGCCTGTGGCTAGCGGGAATGGGACTGGTGGAGCGGCTGATGTGGACTTAGCTGGCCTTGCGGCTGCGCTGGCTCACCCTCCATCCCCGGCTTGGGTTTGCCCTGCGCATCCGAGAGCCGGTATTTGGTACGCCGGTCACCCATCAGGTCGCGGAGTTCGCGCACCGACAAAGAACTCACTTCATGCATGCGGATCAGCATCGACGCACCTACCGGCAGGCGGCGATGCCTGATCTTGCTGATCACTGGCGGCGCAACTTCAAGTGCGCGGGACAGTGCCGCGTCGTTCTTCAGATGCAACCGTTCGATCAGAATGTCAAGCAAACGGTTGGGATTATAGGACTCTTGGCTAGTCAGGTTTTCAGACGACATGGCATCTCGCTTTCGATGAAGTTTCGGAATATTTCTTATGCTGACCAAGGGACAGGACGAGTACGGCAAAATTTCCTGCAACCATTCACTTCTTTGATGTACAACAAGAGCCCGGCAACGCCGAAGACAACCTTCGCCCCTGCCTTCAAGCTACTGCCGAAAGGCATGGAACGCTTGATCAGCATCCGCATCACGCTAAGTGGGAGTTGAGATGTCGCAATTTTGTTCCCCGCTGCAGTGCCCGGAATGAAAGCGGATTGCTTGAATCATGGTCTTTTGCGGTTTAGGCTGGTAAGAGGCCAACTTTCCCCGACGCGCAATGTGCGGAAGAATCACGCAACGCAGGACACCTGGTGAATACGCCCGGGAGATCGGCTGGACCCTGGCCGATGGCCTGGATCTCGCTGGTCCGCCCGCCTACAACAAGCCGCCAGGTACGCAAGTGCTGCTGCTTCACCGCTTGCCCGAGGGCGCATGCCATGTCGACCGGCTGAACTGGGGTTATCGGCCGCATTGGGCCACGACAAAAAGTATCCCGCCGGCGATCAATGCCCGCATCGAGAAGGCGGCAAGCGGCCGTTTTTTTGCGCCGCTATGGCGCGCAGGCCGCGTCATTGTTCCCGCCGACGGCTGGTACGAATGGACCGGAAAACCCGGGCACAAACAGCCTTGGTATATCCGACTGGAAAGCGACTCGCCGATGTTTCTGGCAGCAATAGCGGGCTTTCGCGCCGATCGTGATCCCGACCGTGGCTGTGGCTTGGCAATCGTCACGGAAAGCGCCGATGCCGGCATGGTGGACGTGCACGATCGCCGTCCTGTTGTGTTTTCTGCTGAAGATGCTCTCCTGTGGCTCGACACCGGACTCGCGGCCGAGCAAGCGGAGCAACTGGCCCGCTCCAGGAGCAGGCCGGCACAGGACTTCGTTTGGTATCCGGTGGGAAAGCGTGTGAACCGCGCCGGCAACGAGGGACCCGACCTGATCGAACCAATCAAGTTGCCGTTGGAGCCCGAGCCGGGCCTGACGCCATCTATGTTCTAGTGGTTTTCCGCGGGGGGGGGAATGCCGGCATCCCCGGTAACAGGGCGACCGGAAGTCCGGCCTGACCGGCTGGCGCACACCGTGTGCGCCCGCACGGCCCTCTGGATGCGATGCTATCGCGGGGAGCTCAATCGGCCGGGCTCAGCGAGCCGCTTTACACTCGTGATGGCATATCCTTTGGCACTGATCTGTTCGGTGTGTTTTTCGATCAGGTATTCGGTCAAGGCGTCCTCCGTCTCCTGGAAATCAACACCGAGGCGCATGGTTTCCCAGTCGATGGCATTGGCTTCTTCAGGTATGCGCCTTGTGGCCGGGACTGCCAGGTAGGAATAGCGGCCCCCTTGCTCGGGACGTCGGTAAATATCCAGCCTCATGTTTTCTCCTGTAAAAACCAGGAAGCCGGGGTCGGCTTCCTTCACTACCGAAGACCACCGTCACCGATCTGTGACCGTGGAATTATTGCCCGCCTTTCTCGTCAGCATGGGGTTGATGATGCGCCAACAGGTTCAGCGGGGCCGTGCTCTTTCTCATCCGGATGTTCAGCATTTCGACCACCAGCGAAAAAGCCATGGCTGTATAAACGTATCCCTTTGGTACGTGATGGTCAAACCCCTCTGCGATCAGGATCACGCCGATCACGACCAGGAACGCGAGCGCCAGCATCTTGATCGTAGGATGAGCCGATACGAAGCGTCCGATCACGCCAGCAAACAGCATCATCAGGCAAACTGAAGCGATCACGGCAGCGATCATCACCTCCACATGGTCGACCATGCCAACCGCGGTAATGATCGAATCGAGCGAGAACACGACATCGACCACCAGGATTTGCAGGATCACTGCAGCAAACGTGGCCCGGACCACCGTCTTGACGCTTGGGCCTTGTGAATAACCTTCGATGGTTTCATGGATCTCCCCCACGCTTTTCCAGAGAAGGAACAGTCCGCCAAGGATCAGTACCAGATCACGTCCCGAGATTTCCTGGCTCAACACGGTGAAAAGCGGTGCAGTCAGTCCGACTATCCAGGCCAGCACAAGCAGCAAGGCTATCCGCGTAAACATGGCAAAGAACAGACCGATCCTGCGGGCGAATTCCCTGCGCTCCGGCGGCAATTTATCAACCAGGATCGAGATGAAGATAATGTTGTCGATCCCCAGCACCAGTTCCAGTGCGGTGAGAGTAAAAAAGGCGATCCATATCTGCGGATCAGAAAACAGTTCGATCATGATTGATGTCGGCCCGTTCCCCGAAGAGTGCAGGCGCTTCCGTTTTGTTGTAAAGGATGAATCTTAACCAATTCCTATTTTTTGCAAAAGCGAAGATAATGTGACTTTAACTGCGGCAAAAACGAAGAATGGCTAAATCTACCGGACTCAACTATCGCCATCTGTATTACTTTTGGGTGGTAGCGAAGGAAGGAAGTGTAACGCGGGCGGCAGAGCGACTGGACGTTGCGGTGCAGACGATCAGCGCTCAGCTTGCCATGCTGGAACAATCTCTTGGCAGGGCTTTGTTCGCCCCACAGGGCAGGAAGCTGGTGTTGACCGAGGCAGGACGGGTTGCCCTGGGTTTCGCCGACCAGATATTCCTGCTGGGCGGCCAACTCGTCGAAGCACTTGCTGATTCTGAAATCGACCGAACCATTCGGCTGACTGTCGGCATCTCCGACTCCCTGCCGAAGCTGATCTCGTCGCGCTTGCTGGAAGCCGCACTAAGCCTACCGGAAAAGGTGAAACTGGTCTGTTACGAGGATAAGTTCGAGGCGCTCCTTGGCGACCTCTCGGTGCATAAGCTCGACGTTGTCCTGACGGATCGTCCGGTGCCGCATGGAACGACACTACGTGTCTTCAGCCACCTGCTTGGCGAAAGCCAGATCAGCCTGTTCGGCGTTCGTGCTCTGGCCAGCAAGTACCACCTGAATTTTCCGCGCAGCCTGAACGGCGCGCCTATCCTGCTGCCCACACGCAATAATGCGATTCGCGTTCGTCTCGATCAATGGTTCGAGGAGCATGAAGTACGGCCGGAAATTGTTGGGGAATTTGACGACAACGCGCTGCTCAACACCTTCGGGCGCAGCGGCCTGGGCCTTTTCCCTGCGCCATCGGCACTCGCGAAAGACGTGCTCGAGCAATTCGCTGCGATACCCGTGGGAGAGATGACCCGCGTAAAGGAACAGTTTTACGCGATTTCCAACGAGCGCAAGATAATGCACCCCGCTATCGATGCCATTCTCTCTTCGATCGATAGCGGGGGGTTTTCTGCGACAAGCTAAAGCGGCGAGGGGGCAGCAGCATCTTCGTCGCCAGCCGACTGCAATTGCGCGGGGTCATTGATGCCGGCCAGAAGTTGCTCGAGATGGCGCAAGCCCAGATCGAGTCCGATCCTGCCTTTTTCCGGCCTGAGAACTGGTTCCGTCGGCGCCATCTGGCTGACGGCCACGACGGAACCCGGCAACGGAAGCGCGTGAGCCTTTGTTTCCGCGCGCGCACCGAGTACAGGTTGCGCCGGCCTTTTATCCGGCGTGGCGTTTGCGACGCTTTCCGTGCGAGAGTTGCCGGCATCGAAAAGTTGCCGGATATTTCCGGAACTGCCATGTCCGTTTACTGGGTCGCTCATGTTTGCGCCCCTGGTTCACGCACGCAGATGCACGCTCTCGCTACCGATTGGCGGCAATGAGCTGGCGTTACTGTCTTTTTTCACATAGTCCCGCCAAATGCTGGCAATACTGGTGAGGTTCAGCACAACAGTCTGTAATTCGGCAACAGTGAGGTGGTCGTCGAACAGGTCATAAATGAGCATCACCTCACCTTGCGGGCCGTCTATCGCCATCCGAACGCCGCCGGTGTCCTGCCAAAGCAAGTTATACGACAGCAGCGTCTCGTAGACCGACAACTGCGAACCTTCGCTAGGATGGCCCAAATTGGCACTCAAGACCAAACGCGAAGGATTGCCCGTCCACTCAATGGCAACGGCAGATTCATCTTCCAGCATCAAGACCCAATTGGTGTCGTCCTGCTGCATTACTGCGTCGATTTCCGGTGTTTGCGGACCGAGTTCCTGCATCAGCAGTTGCGCCAGCTCGAGACTGATTGACATGGTCTTCCTCTGCATGGTGGTTCGAGGGGAAGGCAAGCCTTGTTCGCCGATAGACGGACGCACACATCGCAAACTTGCCGTGACCTAAGTAACGATATTGGTCACAAAGTTCCATCACCGAACGAACAAACGGCCGAGGAAGGCCGTTTGCTTGGCTACTTGCGCACCGCCTCTCGGATGACGACAGAAGGACCAGTCGGCGGCCGGATATCGGCTACAAAGTCGTCGAAGCCACGGCCAAACTGAAAAGCTTGACGTTGTTCAGGCGACGTTTGGGCCCAGAGTCTGGAAAATTTCATCAGGAACGGAAAATCGTCCTTTTTTACGGCGTGAACACCAAGCATGTAGGACGTCACGTAACTGCGCATCCTGCTGATCGACTCCCTGACTTCAGCCTTGTCGTTGCCGCTTGGGTCAAGCACCTCTGCCAGCGCATTGGCGCCGGCCTGACTCAGGTCCGTATAGTTGAAAAGCCCGTCCGCACGTTTATTGAGTTCCTCGGCCGACAATCGCGGCTTGCTGGAAACCAGCGGGCTGGACCCGGCCTGGCCTGCGACGCCCTTGGTCGGAGCAGGCGTCAATCCGCTCGTGCGCAACGCAGTAACGGGCAACGGCAATGTGGAGCCGGTAATTCTGTCTTTCATGGTCGGATACTCCTTTTGTTTTAAGTTGTCGACTGCGTGTCATCGCTATCCGGCGAGGTGTGTAACATTGGGCGAAGATCGGTTCCAATGGAAAAAACGTCGGTTCAAGCCATTGATTTCCATGACGATGCTGCGCCTGGACGTGGGCGACCGAGCGTGGCCACTTCTGCGTTGGATCTTCCATGTCTTCAAGACCTTGGATAAAACCGGCAACTTCGCCGAAAGGGAGTTCCCATGCCCATTTGCGCGAACGCAAAAGGATGAGAGCCGAAACGGCCTTGATTTGATGTTGTCGGCCCCTGCGCAATCCCCCGCCTGCTTGACTGCCTGGACGGGAACGACAGCGCGATTCGCCTGCTCCAACCGTCTTTTACTTCGTAACGGAGAATAGACATGCCAACGAGCAAGAAAATCGAAACAAACGCCCTCGATTTACTGATGGACGATCACAAGAATGTCCGGAAAATGTTCAAGGAATTCGAAAGGGTGCATGCAAAGGCATCACCGGAAGACAAACAAGAGCTGGTGGATCAGATTTGCGCGGAATTGATGATGCACACAACGGTGGAGGAGGAGATTTTCTACCCGGCCGCCCGCGCTGCCATCGAAGATGACGATCTGATGAACGAAGCCGAGGTCGAGCACGCCAGCGCCCGTGATCTGATCGAACAAATACAGCTCATGGATCCGAGCGACCCGATGTACGACGCCAAGGTGACCGTACTGGGAGAATATGTCGATCACCACGTCCAGGAAGAAGAAAAGGAGATGTTCCCCAAAGTGAAGAAGGCCAAACTGAACCTGGACGCGATTGGCGAAGAAATCCTGGAGGCCAAAGAAACCCACGGCGCTGGCCTTCTGGCCGGCCACAAACCGAAAGGCCGGGCCCGAGGTTCATCCGCGCGAACCTGAGCGGGCGTGCAATGCGGCGCGCCGCGCTCAGTTGCGCCGATCGGATCCGATCATCTCGGTAGGGGGACCGCCAACACGGGACAAGCCCACGCTGGGGGTCGGGCTCTTGCTACGTACGACCGGCATCAGGTAGCGGATTTTTTCGCGTGCAGCAGAACCATCGGGCTCTAGGCGTGCCGCCGCATCATAAGCACGCAGCGCCATGCGAGCGTGGACATCGCCCAAGTTTTCCTGGGCGATGCTATAGCCTGGATCGATACGCAGCGCAGCGAGGAACGCCAGTTCAGCATTCTCGTATTGCTCCAGTAAAAGATGCAACAGACCAAGGTTGTTGTAGGGTTCGGGAAGTCCGGGATACGTCTGGTTCAATGAGCGATAAATCTCGATCGCGTCATTGATCTTGTTCTGCGCCGCTAGTGCGCGCGCAGTGCTGAACAAGGTCAAGGCATGCGGGGCGGTTCCTGCCCCGTCCTCGAAAGCGGATCGTGCGCGTATATGAATAGCTGCATTATCCAGAATGCCCTCCCGTTTTGATGCGGCATTGGCAGACTGATTCGGTTCTTCTGCACTTGCTCCTGCAAGCACCCCGACGACGACAAACGCTGCGATCAAGCGTTTCATTCCCATTCCTCCGTGCCCGCCACCTTTTCCCGGTGCTTGCGGTAACCTATGTTGCCGGAACGAACAGCCGGCATCAACGCTTGCTATATGGAAACAATGATGGAAGACACTTTTTCGAACGAGGATTGGCGGCGCTTCCTGGCCAGCCTGGGTGAAGACCCGGACCGTCCGGGCTTGTTGGATACGCCCGACAGGCTTTCGCGCGCATGGAAACACTGGACATCCGGTTACCAGCAAGATCCCGCCGACATCCTCAAGACCTTTGAGGACGGTGCGGAGGAATACAACGAATTGATCGTGGTGCGCGGCATCCCCGTTTATAGTCATTGCGAACACCACCTGGCGCCGTTTTTCGGTACCGCAACGGTGGGCTATATACCGGACGGACGTATCGTGGGCTTGTCCAAGCTGACACGGCTGGTGGATTGCTTTGCCAAACGCCTGCAAGTGCAGGAGCGCCTGACCAGCCAGGTTGCCAATTCCCTGATGGCAATACTGCGCCCGAAGGCCGTCGGCGTGGTCATACGCTGCCGTCACTTGTGCATGGAAAGCCGGGGCATTCGCACCCCGGGTGAGGAGACCATCACCTCGGCCATGTTGGGCGAGCTGCTGCCAAATTTGGCAATGCGGACGGAATTCCTGGCCCTTGCGCGAGAGTAAGCAGTTGCTAATCTTCGCTGGCTGGCAGCCTCAGCATGTATTGGCCGGATTTTTCGTCGCGCTGGATCTGCAGGAGATTGCGCTTCTGCGCATCTTCCAGCATCTCGCGAAATGACCGATAACCGTAGGTAGATTCGGTGAAGCCGGGCCGCCGCCGCTTCATGGTCTGCTTCACCATCGAGCCCCACAGCTTTTCTTCTTCGCCGCGCTCTTCCAGCAAAGCCTCGATCGTCTCCATCATCAGGTCCAGTCCTTCCTGGGCCAGGTGCTCCTGGGGCTTGTCTTCCTCGCGTTTGGCGGGCGGCGCTTTCGCGTCCGGCGCAGCCGGGGTTCGCACTGGCTTTTTCTCCGGCACCCGGCGTTTGCGTTTTTGCGCCTGGACCAGGTCGTCGTAAAAAATGAATTCGTCGCAATTGGCCGCCAGCAGGTCGGAGGTCGAGCTCCTGACACCGATTCCGATCACATACTTGTTGTTCTCCCGCAGCTTGGACACCAAGGGCGAGAAATCCGAGTCGCCGCTGATGATGACAAAGGTATCGACATGCGACTTGGTATAGCAGAGGTCCAGCGCGTCAACCACCATGCGGATGTCGGCCG
>NZ_JAUSNH010000009.1 GCF_030645335.1 Lacisediminimonas sp.
GCTCGCTGCTGGGCGGCATCCCGGCGTTGGCGCTAGGCATCGCGATGGGCTTGTACCGGCCGATACGGGTTGCCATCGACCCCTTGATTGCCGCGACTTATCCGATACCGAAAAGCGCGATCCTGCCACTGATCCTGCTGATCTTCGGCCTGGGCGAATCGTCCAAGATCGTGATGGTGGCGCTCGGCGTGTTCTTCCCGGTGGTGATCAACACCATGTCCGGTGTCTTGCAGATCGACCGTATTTACCTCGACGTTGGCAAGAACTTCGGCGCCAGCCGCTGGCAAACCTTTTACACGATCGCCCTGCCGGGTGCGATGCCGTCGATCATGGCGGGCATCAAGCTGGGCGTCGGCATGGGCCTGATCCTGATCGCCATTTCGGAAATGGTCGGCGCCAAGACCGGTATTGGCTTCATGATCTGGGATGCCTGGCAAGTGCTGTCGGTGGAGACCATGTACGTCGGACTGGTGGCGATCGCCATCCTGGGATTCGTGATTACCTGGGTGCTCAACGAAGTGGAATTGCTGGTGTTGCCATGGCGGCGCGACCGCTAGGCGACTGAACGCTGCTTCATGCAGCGCCGGGACGCCGGTCAAATGACATTGCCGGACCGGGATGGGCGTTTTGCTTCGACGAGCGGAACGCCCATTTTTTCGTTTATGTGTGTGTGAACAGCCTTGCCGGAGCGGCAAGCTCGCCCTGCAAGATAGGCGGCCTTAGCAGCCAGCGCATGTTCGCGCGCATCGAACGGCGGTGCAATTGCCTTGTCCGAGCTTACAGCGCCATCCTTATCCGTTGTGGCTCGGCCAGATCTTTGATTTCAGCGTTGAGTCGACCAGCGATTGCGAACGGCTGATGACAGCCACATCGTGCTGGTCCAGATTGACCTCCTGCGCCTCATACAGATCGACTACGCGCCGATACTGGCTGGGGGCAATGCCCAGGTGCTGCTGGAAAAACCGGGTGAAGTGGCTCTGGGCCGAGAAGCCCAGGCGCTGCGAAATCGAACACAGCGAATCGCCGCTGCAGGCGAGGCTGACGATTGCATTTTCCATGCGCAGCACATTCGAGTAGACATGCGGCGTGACGGCCGTGCAGCGCTGGAACAGCTTGAAGAAATGTGCGCGCGACAGGCAGGCCTCCCGCGCCAGGCGCTCGACATTGATTTCGGCGCCGAGGTTGTCGCGCATCAGGGTGATGGCGCGGCGGATGCGGCGGTCCTGTACCAACTGCGGCCGTGTCGCGCCAGTGAGGTCGACGCTGCGCCATTCGGAAAACGCATCGATCACCGACATCATCAGGTTCGATAGCGAAATTTCCAGCTGATCCTCGCTGAAGTGCTCGCCGCACATCATCTGCATGGCCAGTTCATCTGCCAGGCGGCGGATATGCCGGGAGATTTCGACGCAGGGGCGGCGGAAAAATCCCGGATGGGCGCTGGAGGTGAGTTTGCGTTCGATGCCGCCCAGCCAGATCGGCTCTATGTAGAGCGCCAGGATCTGGGTGCGGGGCGCCTGGGGATTCTGGTGCACGTAGCAGTGCGGTTCCCAACTATTGACCAGTACGGCGGTGTCTTCGTTGAGCGGCTGCAACTGGTCGCGCACCGAGAAGAATGAGTCTGCGCCGCTGGCCTTTAGCAGCACGTGGCATTGGGAATGGGCGTGGGTGACCAGCGAGCTGTCCATGTCCAGCAGGGCTACTCTGCCGAATTTGCCCTGGAATATGCGGATGGCAGTGGACATAGGGATGGGTTTGTTGGGTGCGGGCGGGTGGCCTTGGCGCAGGGGTGCGTTTGGACTCGTGCGGGTGCAATCTTAACGGGTATTCAGGGGGTTTGGGGGGTGAGCTGTTGTGCGTTGCAGCAAGGTTGTTTATACGATGTCCAACAGCCAAAGCAAACCAAAAAACCGGCGGCCCAATAAAGCAGCCGCCGAAATAAACAAACCCAAAAACTCAATCCCTAAACAACCCCAGCATTCTGATAAATATGCTTGATCTCGAGGAAATCCACCAAAGCATCATATCCATGCAGGCGCCCGATACCACTCTTCCGGTATCCACCAGTCTCCGCCTCGGCAAACAGCTTATTATGGTCATTAATCCAGATAGTCCCACTCCGGATCGCCCGCGAAACCCGCATCGCCCGCGCCCCGTCATTGGTCCAGACACTGGCTGACAAACCATACTCGGTATGATTGGTCCGCGCCACCGCCTCTTTCTCATCTTCAAAGCGTTCCAGCACCACGAACGGCCCGAAAATCTCCTCCTGGCAAAAGAACGCCCCGGTATCACGATGCGCCACCAGCGTCGGCGCCAGGAAGTTGCCAGCCTGCAGGTCGCCGCCTAGACGTCCACCCTTCAGGATCACCTCATCGCAGGTATCCAGCGCCATCTGCACCCGTTCCTGCACATGCCGCACCGCAGTGGTATCGATCAAGGGGCCCATATGCATGCCGGCTGCCTCGCCAAAACCAACCCGCAAGTCCTTGAAGGACTGTGTCAGCGCCGCTTTCATTTCATCGTAACGGCTACCGTGCACCAGGATCCGGCGCGCTGCCGTGCATTGTTGTCCGGAAATGATCACGGCCGCCTGGGCCAGCGCTGGCGCCACCACGGACGGATCGGCATCCGGGAACACCAGGCAGCAGGATTTGCCGCCGAGTTCGAGCGACAGTTTCTTCATGGTCGGTGCAGCGTCGGCCATGATGCGCGCGCCGGTGGCATTCGAGCCGGTGAAGCTGATGACGCTCACATCCGGGCTGGCCACCAGTTCCTGCGCGACAGCGTGGCCAGTCTCGCTGACCAGGTTCAGCACGCCGGGCGGCAATCCCTGCGCTTCATGCAGGTCGCGCAATACCTCATAGGTGATCAGCGCGGTCTGTGGCGCTGGCTTGATCACGGTGGTGCAGCCAGCGCACAGCGCCGGTGTCAGCGAGCGGATCAGCAACACGACCGGCGCATTCCACGGCACGATAATGCCGGCAACACCGGCCGGCTCCTTGATCATGGTCGAGTACACACCGGGCTCGACTTCGAACGCGTGACCGGGAATGTAACGCGTGAGGCCGGCGTAATAACGGATCTCGGATACGGCGCCGATGAGCTCGCCGCGCGACTGGGCGATCACCTTGCCGTTTTCGCGGGTCAGCAACTGTGCCAGGTATTCGGCGCGCTGCTCCAGGCGGTCGGCCCAGCGCAGCATGACCAGTTGGCGCAGCCGCGGATTCTGGGCCCAGTTCGGCAGCTCGAACGCGGCTGCGGCTGCGGCAATTGCGGCCTTGGCGTCAGCCAGGCCGCTGGCCGGAAAGCTGCCAATGGCTTCCTGGTTGGCGGGATTGCGGCTGGTGCCCATGGCGCCGTCCTGCGCCCCGACCCATTCGCCGTTGATCAGGTTTTTTGCTGTTACGTTTGTCATTGTCTTGTCCTGTTCAGTGCATTACCGATCCGCCATCGACGACCAGTACCTGGCCGGTGACGAAATCGCTGTCGGTGGAGCACAGGTAGAGCATGGTGCCGCACATGTCTTCCGGCGTTGCTTCACGCTTGATCGCGCGGCTGGCGACGTTGTTCTCGGTAATGGCGCCCTTCCAGGCCGGATTGGCCAGTACGTTTTCACTCATCACCAGGCCGGGCGCCAGCGTATTGACGCGAATGCCATCGCTGCCGAGTTCGCGCGCCAGGCTGCGCGTCATGGCCACGATCGCGCCTTTGGAGGCCACGTAGTGCAGCATCATCGGCGGTCCCTTGAATACGGTGCCGGAAGCAATATTGACGATCTTGCCGTACTGGTTCTTGCGCATTTCGGCCGAGACGGCCTTGCAGCACTCGAATGCGCCGCGCACGTTGACTGCCATCATGCGGTCCCATTCAGCCGATTCCAGCGCTTCAAACGGCTTGAGCGATACCGTGCCGAACAGTGCGGCGTTGTTGATCAGGATGTCGACACGGCCGAAATGGCCGATGGTGGCCGCGACCATCGCGCGCACCGACTCGGCGTCGGTGACGTCGGCGCGCAGCGCCAGTGCCTGGCCGCCAGCGGCGACAATCGCTTGCGCCACGGGGTTGGTGTCTTGCACGTCGGCCACGGCCACGCTGGCGCCTTCTGCGGCGAGTGCGTGGGCGTATTGGGCGCCGATTCCCTGCGCTGCCCCGGTAATGATCGCGATGCGTCCTGCTAGCCTTCCTGCCTGCTTCATCTGTATTGCTCCTTTGTCTACTTTGTCTATTATGATTTTTACTTGCCGCCGCCCTGCCGGCGCTGGCGACGCACGATATCGCTGTATTCCGGCTTCATCGCGTCATCGGTCATGCCGTTGAACAGTGTACCAACGACACCCTTGTTCAGGTCACTGGTGCCAAACAGCGCATCGCAGATCGGGAAGGTCAGGTTGAAGTTATGGGTATGCATGAATTCAGGATTATGGTGGATCACGTGCATGCGGCGCACGCTGTTCACCAGCGGCAGATTGTCGAGGAAACGACTGTTCTCGACATGGGACAAGGTGTGCAGCCCCTCATACATGATGAAATAGCCGGACATGGTCAGCATGGCGATATAACCGGCGTTGGCCGACCAGAGGTAGCCCACCAGCAGCGCAATCGGCAGCGCGGTCAATACGAACATGACCGGAGCAAAAGGCGGGAACAGCAATGCGCGCCAGTCGCGATGCCCGTTGTAATCCAGCGATTTGTGGGTAAAGAACTGATGATGGGTGCCGACGTGGCGCTTGTAGACGGACTTCATCAATTTTGTCGGGCGATGCAGCAGGTAACGATGGCCGGCCCATTCGATGTAATTGCCGAACAGGAAAATCGGCAGCGCCATCAGCCATTCCTGCCAGCTTGGCGCGTCCAGCTTCCAGATGCAATAAGCCATCACGCCACCGGTAAACAGCAGCGTGAATGCCAGGTGCATTTCGCCGCGATACCAGCTCGGTGTCGATTCCACGTACTGCTTGCGATAGGCGCGCGAGCGTGCCTCGGTTTCATCATCGTAGTGCATGCTTGTCTCCTGTTTCGGTTTCTTGATAGTCGTTATTCCTGCTGCCTATCCTGCTTACTTTTACTCCAGGCCGAGGAACTTGTCCGCAAACGCCGGATTGTCGAGCAGGCTTTCGCGGTTTCCTTCGAGTACCGAGCGCCCATTTTCGATGACATAGGCACGCCCGGCAAATTTTAATGCACGATGGATATTCTGCTCGACCATCAGCACCGTCACACCCTCGTCCACAATCCGTCGCAATGCGTCCAGTATCTCATCGATGACCTTGGGGGCAACGCCGATGAACGGCTCGTCGAGGAGCAACAGCTTGGGCGAGGCCATCAGTCCGCGCGCAATGGCAACCTGCTGCTGCTGGCCGCCGGACAATTCGCCGGCGTTCTGACGGCGCTTTTGGTCGAGGATCGGGAACAGCGAAAACACTTTCTCCAGGCCGGCGTCGACGGTATCGCGCAAATGCGGCGAATAGGCGCCCATGGTCAGGTTTTCCTGGACCGTCATCGCGGTGAACAGCCGGCGCCCCTCTGGAACGGCGGCAATTCCACTGCGCACTACTTCGGCGGGGCTGGCGTTGGTCAGGGACTGGCCCTGATAAGTCACGCTGCCCGCAGCCACCGGATAAATACCGGCGATAGCGCCGATGGTGGTCGATTTGCCGGCGCCATTTGCGCCCAGCAGCGCGACCTTTTCGCCCTGGCGCACTTCCAGGCTGACGTCCCACAATGCACGCAACTTGCCATGATCGACGACCAGGCTCTTTAGTTCAAGCATCAGGCTGCCTCCTCTGCGGTGCTGCTGCCGAGATAGCCCTGCAGCACGCGTTCATTCTTGACCACTTCATCGAGCGGTCCATTGGCAATCACTGCCCCTTGTTCAAGCGCCACTACACGGTCAACCACTTGCGCCAGCGCCGAAAAAATATGCTCGACCCAGATGACGGTGATGCCATATTCGTCGCGCACATGGCGGATCTGTTCGACAAAGCGACGGATTTCGATCGGCGTAAGGCCAGAGGCCACTTCGTCCACCAGCAGCAGGCGCGGCTTGCACGCCAGCGCCCGGGCAAACTCCAGCGCCTTCTTTTCCTGTAGCGACAGCGCGTCGGCGCGGTCGCCGCTGCGGCGTTCAAGGTCAGCAAAGGCCATGAAGGCACGCGCTTGCTCGAATGCCTGTCCAGGACTCAGGCTGCGGTCGTGGAACATCAGCGGAATGGCGATATTTTCCTGCACCGTCAAATCGCCGAACGGCCGTGGAATCTGGTGCGTGCGACCGACGCCGAGCTTGGCAATCTGGTCGCGCCGCAGTGCCCCCATCGGCTGGCCACCGAAAGTCAGCGTACCGGCGGTCGGTGCGAAAACCCGGGAAATGCAGTTGAATAACGTGGTCTTGCCGGAGCCGTTTGGCCCGATCAGTCCGACGATCTCGCCCTCGTTGATGTCGAGCGTGACGTTATCGACCGCCACATTGCCGCCGAATTCCATGCGTACGCCGCGGCAGGACAGCAGCGCCGTGCCGGGCCGTGGCTTCAGATGGGGCAGCGGCAGCCTGGGCCAGGCGCCCTGCACTTTTACCGGCGCCGCCGCAGCGGCCGGCGCCTGGAAAATGAAGCTATGGTGCTCACGCGACAGCGGCGCCAGCCAGCGGCTATTGCGTATCCAGTTGGCACGCAGCAGGCCGCCCGGCATGAAGCGTCCGATCAACAGGATGATAAGTCCATAGACCGTGGCATGCAGGATCTCCATGCGCACCAGCAGCCATTGCTGCAGGCAAGCCAGCAGCACCACGCCGACCAGCGGTCCCCAGCGCAACCCGGAGCCGCCGAACAAGACCATGGCGATCGGAATCAGCGCGACGTTCAGGCCAAAAACGGTAGCCGGATCGATATAGCTCATCTGCCAGGCCTGGGTAGCGCCGGCAATGGCAGCGAACGCGGCCGACAGCGCCAGTACCGCCGTCTTGACCGGCGCAATGCGCACACCCAATACCTCGGCGACATCCTCGTCATTGCGGATGCCCTTGAGCGCATAGCCGAAGCGAATCGCGTTGATCCGGATCGTGACGATGAAGGTGACCACGCAAACCACCAAAGCGATCAGGTAGGTCTGGGAGACGACATTTTCGATCGGCAGCACGATGCCGTCGCCGCCTTTGGTCAGCCATTCCATGTTGTAAGCCAGCAGTTCGGCCAGCGGCAACAAGGCCAGGGTGGCAAATGCGAAATAGTCGCCGCGCAGGCGGAACAGTGGATAAGCCAGCACCGCAGCCACCGCCACGGTGAGCAATACCGCAACCAGTATCGCCACGGCAGCCGGATATTTACCCATCAGCGCAATCGAAAACGCATACGCGCCGAGGCCATAGAAACAATAGTGGCCAAGGTTGACGTAGCCCATTTCACCAGCCACCCAATCCCAGCTCTGGGCCAGGATGTAGGCTATCAACACGGTGAACAGGAACGACGTCAGGTAGGCGCTGCCAAGGAACGGCACCGCCGCCAATGCGGCAACCAGCACGCCCAGAGTCAGGAATGTCTTCATGCTGGCCTCCGGGAACGGCCTTCGGGCCAGATGACCAGGATCAGCAGCATGATGACCACGGAAAGCGCAGGCGCCCATTCCGCTTTCCAGAACAGACCGGTCAGGCTCTCCGCCACACCGAGGAAGATCCCCGCCAGCAGCGCGCCGCGCAGGTTGCCGATGCCGCCAACGACGATGATGGTGAATGCCTTGACCGTCAGCGGAAAGCCCATGTAGGGACTGACCGGGAACGACATGGTGTACAGCACCGCAGCCACGGCGACCGTGGCCGAACCGAATGCGAAGGTGAGCGCGCGCAGCGTGGTGCTATTGACGCCGCAGACCATGGCGCCCACGGGATCCTGGGTGACGGCGCGAATGCCGCGGCCGAACCAGGTGCGGGTCAGGAACAGGTGCATGGCCAGCGTCAGCGCGGCGATGCCGAACAGGATCGTCAGCTGGGTGGTCGAAATCACGATATTGCCGACTTCGAAGGATTCAAAGCGCATCAGGATGTTGCGCTGGGTAGAGCCTGCCAGTACGGCGGTGACGTCGCTGATGATCAGCATCGCACCGACCGTCACCAGCACGGTGCCGACCGTGCCCTCGAAATGATTGCGCTTGCCCAGCGGATGCAGCAGCTTCAGGTAGAACGCATAACCAGCCAGGAACACGGCCGGCGCCAGCAGCAATGCGATGAAAAACGGATGCAGGTTGTACTTGGTGAAGAGCAGGCTGGCGACAACGCCAGTCACCGCCAGCAAGGTGCCATGCGCAAAATTGAGGATGCGCACGATACCGTAGATAAGCGACAGGCCGAATGCGACCAGCGCGTACAGGCCGCCCAGCAGCAAGCCGCCAAGCGAGACCTGGAGAATGGTGTCAATAGTCATGATGGTCGGGGGCGGCTTGCGCCGCCCCGTTACGGGTGGTTAGCGCCAGCTCGGCGAAGGCCATGCCGGTTTGGCAGTGGCGATTGCCGGTGGCCATACGACCGCGGTCTTGCCAGCTTGCATCTGGATCGTGAATGCGCCGTTGGTGGTAGGGAAGCCGCGTTCGTCGAACACGATGTCACCGGCCGGCGATTTGAAGGTGCCTTTGGTCAGTGCGACACGCACTTTTTCGCGGTCGACTGCACCGGCGCGTTCGATTGCCTGCACCATCGTGAGGTAGGAACCGATCCGGCCCAGCGTGAAAATGTAGTCGAACATATCAATGCCGGAACGCTGCAGAACGCGATCGACGAATTCAGAATACGGACCCTTGAGTCCGGAATACCAGGACAGTTCGCCGGTCATGCCTTCAAGGTCCTTGCCGACCTGGCGGTGCAGCGAGCCGGTCAGCATGGCGTGATGCACGTCCATTGCGCGTACCTTCAACTGGCGCATCTGCTGCACCAGCGGTACCGATGCACCATCGAACGAGCTGATATAGATGACGTCCGGCTTGGCCGCTTTCACCTTCGAGATCAGCGCCGTGAAGTCCTTCAGGTCGCCGGGGAACACTTCATTGCCCTGGACCGTCAGGCCCTGCTCGGCCGCTTTTTTGGTCCAGTAGCCGCTGATTGCCTTCATCACCGGGTTGTCGTGCGTGATGAAATAAATGGTCTTGGGCTTGGGATCCATCTTCGAGAGCATTTCGAAATAGCGCTCGGACCAGCGTGGCACGACAGGATATGGCGTGCCCCAGAAATATTTCAGGCCGCGATCATAGAGTGCGGGCGTGGCAACGTTGGCCGAAACCATCGGGATCTTGTGCTTTTCAGCGATCGGCGGCACCGGGCCGCCCAGCGATGACCAGTCCGGGCCGACGAAGAAATCGACCTTGTCGACACTCGCCATGCGCTCGTACAGCGAGGTGGCGGTAGCCGGTACGCTCTGGTCGTCATAAATGACGAATTTCAATGGCAGCTTCTTGTTGCAGGACTTGACGTCGATGCCGCCGCCCTTGTTGATCTCTTCGGCAAACACCTCGGACATCTTGCGCCATTTATCGGCCAGCGTAGAGAACGGTCCGGATTCGGAGATGGTGGTCCCGAACACAATCGGGTCGGTGCATGAGCCCGGCGTCGCATGGGCGCTGCCGGCGAGCATGCCGGCGCTGGCAACGACAAATACGGCGAAGCGTTTCGTCGCGTGAAGGATCGACATCTCTATCTCCTGTTATGTGTTTTATCAGGCCGCAAAGCCGGCAAGTACGGCGATGCTATGCGAAGCGGGCGGGTATGCCATTACCGCGCAGTCTGCACATTTACCGAAAAGTCTGAATAACAGGGAGCGCCATGGGCAATGGCCCGGGTGACAGGATCGCCCGGATCGGGCCGATGGCGGCGGCCTGTGTACAGGCAAGGCTGGGCGCTGGCGAGACGGCCCGGTCCGTCAGGCGGATAGCCGGACAAGCTGTCAGACCACCCGCTTCAACATCGCCGGTTCGCTGTGCTGGTCGATCTTGGCCTGGATGCGCTCGCGCCGGCGCAGGCGCGCTGCATCGTTGAGCATGCGTCCGGCCCATCGATAGATATTGAAGTCCTTGATCAGCGAACGCATGCTGCGCATGCGCTCGCGTTGCTCGGCTTCCGGCATGGTCAATGCCCGATACAGGGTCTCTGCCCCCTGCTCGATATGGTAGGGATTGACGATCAGCGCCTCCGCCATTTCGCGCGCAGCGCCGGTGAACTGGCTCAGGATCAGTACGCCGCGTTCGTCGTCGCGGGCGGCGACATATTCCTTGGCAACCAGGTTCATGCCGTCGTGCAGGCTGGTCACCATGCAGACATCAGCGGCACGGTAATAGCGGTGCACCTCATCGTGCTCGTGATGGGCAATGCGCAGGATGATGGGAGCCGGACCGCCCTCGGAAAAACGGCTGTTGATGCGCTGCGCCAGCGCCCTCACCCGCGCCTCGAAATTCTGGTATTCGTCCAGCGAAGAGCGACTGGGCGCCGCAACCTGGATCAGCGAAAATTGGCCGATCATGGACGGATGCAATTCCAGCATGCGCTCCACTGCCTGGAAGCGCTCGAGAATGCCCTTGGTATAGTCGAGCCGGTCGATGCCCACAGCAAGCCGGTGCGCGGCCGGCAAGGCATTCAGGCGCCGGATTTCCAGCCGGCAGTGCTCGATGGACGGCGACATGTCTGCCTCCGGCCAGGCGATCGAAATCGGATAGGCTTCGACCTGGGTCAGCTTGCCGCCGAACGAAATGGTGGATGCCTCCTGCTCGATGCGCGCTTCCAGGTAGCGCTCCACGGTTTCCATGAAGTTCTTGCAATGGAAGGCCGTGTGGAAACCAAGGATGGTGCTGCCCAACAGACCCTTGAGAATCTCTTCGCGCCACGGGCAGATGCCGAACGATTCCGGGTTGGGCCATGGGATATGCCAGAAGGTGATGATGGTGGCCTTGGGCAGGCGTTCGCGCACCATCGCCGGCACCAGCGCAAAGTGGTAATCCTGCACCATCACGACCGGATTGTCGGTATGCGCCTCTTCCACCACGGTATCGGCAAAGCGCTGGTTGACGGCGACATATTCGTTCCAGTCAGTGACCCGGAACACCGGGCGCACATGGGCGATATGGCACAGGGGCCACAGCCCTTCATTGGCGAACCCGTAGTAATAGCCCTGCTCTTCGGCTTTGGTCAGCCAGACCCGGCGCAACTGGTAGGAAGGATTCCCGGGCGGCACCGACACCCGGTCATGCTTGTCTACTGTTTCGCGGTCGGCCGAACCGGCGCCATGCGCAATCCAGGTGCCTGAGCAGGCGCGCATGACCGGCTCGACAGCCGTCACCAACCCGCTGGCGGGACGGCTGACCTCGATGCCATCCGAGGTGCGCTGATGGATGTAGGGCTCGCGGTTGGACAAGACCAGGATTTCATCACCAGCGAGTTCGTCGCGCAGCAACTCCCTGAGTCGCTCCGGCGTCCAGGCCTGGCCGCTGCCGGCCAGTTGCCGGCGTTCCAGGTTGAGTTCGTTGACCAGGGCGCGCAGGTCGCTGAGCAAGGGCTGCACTGCGGCTGGCGACGCCGTGCCACGCGATGGGGACGTCAATAGCTCGCCGCGCAGCAGTCCCTTCATCGCATTGATCCAGCCACGCCAGCTCAGCCATGCAGTAAAGACGGTAATCATTGAAATCAGCACACCGAGGATGGCGAACAGCACGACCACGTATTTGCGCGTATCCGCGCTGCGCCGCTCGATGAAGCTCATGTCATGCACCAGGATCAGGTCGCCCATGTGTTCGCCATCGCGCTCGATGCGGTTGCGGTTCACATGTACCGGTCCCTGCGGCAACTTGACCATCTGCGGCAATGTGACGTCCTCGGCGGCCTGGTCGCGACAGCCGACTGCAGCCGGCCACGACGGCGTCTTGTATTGCACGCTGCCGTCCGGTGCGCAGAAGGCCAGCGCCAGCAATCGTTCGTCACGTGCGGCGCGATCCAGCAGGGTCACGACTTTGCGGCGCGAGCGCTCGGCCAGGGCGTCCTGCAAGGGTTCCTGCAGCGTGTTGGCTACCAGCCGCGAACGGATATCGAGGTCCTTGACGAACCAGCGCAAGGTCAGGTCGTCCACCAGCGGGACGACGGCATACGCGCTCAAACCAAGGACAATTGCCAGGGGCAGGATGAATCTGAGACCAAACAAAAGGCCGCGAAAGTGCATTTTTTCTCCCTTCGGCTGACAGATACGCCCCACAGGAACAAATCCTGGGCGACGCCAAGGCAGGGCATCATGCCTGCAGTTACTGGTTATTGTCCGTGATCAAAATAAACGCAGATCACGGAGATGTACGCGCCAGTGCGCGCGCAGCACACCGACCATTTTCCTTGCCCGCGCGCCGGAGTGCGGCAGGCTAGAATGACGCCTCGTTCAAGTTGCCGTCCAATAGGCCAACCATGTCCGCTTACACGGGTGCTCGCCCCCATGCTTACTGGCCCCCAAGCCAGCCGCGCCACCTGACGGTGCCGCAGACCAGCCTGGTTTACAACATCGAGGTCTCCGCCGCGCGTTATCCGGACAAGCCCTGCATCATTTTTTACGACAAGGCCATCACCTACCGCGAATTCAAGACGCAGACCGAACACATTGCGGGATTCCTGCAGCAGCATTGCGGCGTGAAAGCGGGCGACCGGGTCTTGCTATATTTGCAAAACAGCCCGCAGTTCGTGCTGGCCTATTATGGCATCCTGCGCGCCAATGCTGTCGTGGTGCCGGTCAACCCGATGAATCGCACGGTCGAACTGGCGCACTACCTGCATGACACCGGCGCCACCACCGCCTTTGCGCCACAGGACCTGCTGGCCGAGATCGCCCCGCTGCTGGACGCACCGGCTGCGGCAGCGTCGCCGAGTGGCGCCGGCCTGCAACATCTGATCGTGGCGGCCTATTCCGACTACCTGCCTGTGGCCACCGACCTGGCGGTGCCGCATTTCGTGGCGGCGCCGCGAGAGCCGCTTTCGCGCCAGGGAGCGATCCCGTGGCACGACATGATGGCGCTGGCCTGCGCGCCCGGACCGGCCACGGCCGGACCAGACGACCTGTGCGCGATGCCCTACACCTCCGGCACCACCGGCCAGCCAAAGGGATGCATGCATACCCATCATGGCGTGATGTACGGCCTGGTCGCAAGCGTCCAATGGTTCGGCACGCAGCAGGACGCGGTCACGCTGGCGACCCTGCCCCTGTTCCATGTGACCGGCATGCAAGGCATGAATAGCCAGCTGTTTGCCGGCGCAACGATCGTGATCCTTCCCCGTTGGGATCGCGACATGGCGGCACGCCTGGTAGAACGCTACCGGATCAGCAGCCTGCAACTGATCGTCACGATGGTGGTCGACCTGCTCTCGCATCCGGCGCTGGACCAGTTCGACTTGTCGAGCGTTCGCAGTGTGCGCGGCGGCGGCGCTGCCATGCCGGAGGCCGTCGCGCGAAAGTTGCAGGAGGTGCTGGGCTTGCCCTACGTCGAAGGTTACGGTATGTCCGAAACCATGGCGGCAACGCATATCAATCCGCCCGAACGTCCGAAGAAGCAATGCCTGGGCATTGCACTGCCTGATGTCGATGCCCGCATCGTCGATCCGCTGGATTTGCGTTGCTTGCCTGACGGTGAGGTGGGCGAGATCGTGGTGCATGCACCCAATGTGATGCGCGGCTACTGGAAACAGCCGGACGCCGACCGCGACGCCTTCATCGAACTCGACGGCAAGCGCTTCCTGCGCACCGGCGACCTCGGCCATGTCGATGCGGAAGGCTATTTTTTCATGGTCGACCGGCTAAAACGGATGATCAACGCCTCCGGATTCAAGGTCTGGCCGGCAGAAGTGGAAGCCCTGCTCTACCGGCATCCGGCGATACGCGAAGCCTGCGTGATCGGCACATCCGATGAAAAACGCGGCGAGTCGGTGAAGGCGGTGGTGGTGTTGCGGCCTGAACTGCCGGCACCGGGTGCTGAGGAATTGATTGCGTGGGCGCACCAGAACATGGCGGCCTACAAATGTCCGCGCGTCATCGAATTCGTGCCGGCCCTGCCGAAGAGCCAGGCCGGCAAGGTCCAGTGGCGCGAACTGCAGGAACGCGAAAATGCCAGGGCCGCCGCCGCTGCCACGCCGCCGTCGGCGAGCTGAAGCGGCGGGCGGGCGCGACGGCCCTGGCGATTAATGTCGACTAATGGCGCTTACTCGACCTTGCCGATTTTCTTCACGACTTCAGCCATCTTGCGGGCGTCGGCGTTCACGTATTCCTGGAATTGCGGCATGTCGAGGTACTGGATCGGACTGCCGGCGCCGTTGATGGTCTGGCGTACTGCAGGATCGTCAGCAGCCCGGTGCGCTGCCGCCCGCAATTTCGCCACGATGGCGTCCGGCGTGCCGGCCGGCACGAACAAGCCCGACCATTGCGCATATTCAACCGGGTAACCGGATTTTTTCAGGCTGGGCACGCCGGGCAGCGACGCCAGTGGTGCGTCACCCCAATGCGCCAGTGCGCGCAGCTTGCCACCCTTGATGTGCTGCAGCACGCTGGCCGGACCGGTCGCCACCGCCTCCACCTGCCCACCCAACAAGGCGATCAGCGCCGGACCCGCGCCGGTGTAGGGCACATGCAGGATGCGCAGGTTGGCATTGGCCTTCAGCATTTCCATCGGCACATGCATCGTGCCGTAGTTGCCGGAGGAGGCAAAGCTGTACTTGCCCGGCTTGCTGCGCACATCCTTGACGAACTCGTCGATGTTTTTCCACGGCGCATCGGCCCGCACCACCAGCACGGTGGGGTCGGCCGTAAAGCGCGCGATCGGCTTGAGTTGCGCCAACTGGAACAGCGACGGCCGGTTGTTGAGCTTGTCGGCTTCCGGAATGGTAGTCATCGACGCCAGCGACATCAGCATGGTGTAGCCATCCGGCGCTGCCTTGGCAACCGCACCCATGCCGATGGCGCCGCCGGCGCCGCCCTTGTTCTCGACCACTACCGATTGCTTGAGCTCGCGCGAGAGCGCCTGCGCCACCGGACGGCCGACCGCATCAGCCACGCCACCTGGAGGGAACGGCACGATCATGGTGATGGGGCGGGACGGCCAATTGTCCTGTGCCAGTGCCGGCGCGGCAAGGCCAAGCGCCAATGTGAAGCAGGCAGCGAAACCGGCGGCGCTGCGAATTACGATGGATTTCATGGTGAATATCTCCTCGGGATCATGGATTTCCCGAAATGGTTTTATGTGATTGCAGGCACCCGGCTCGCGCCGCTGCCTTGCCTTCTGCGTGCGCGCACGAACAGTCGGGTACGCACGCAGCTTGATGCCTTGTTGCAGGACCTTTCCTGGTTAAACCATGCGGTTGAACAAGGTACCGATACCCTCGATCTCCAGCTTCATCTCGTCGCCGGGCTTCAGGAATTTCGGTGGCTTGAATCCAATGCCCACGCCAGCAGCGGTACCGGTGGCAATGATGTCGCCGGCTTCCAGCGCCATACCTGCCGACAGAACTTCGATGATGGTCGGGATATCGAAAATCAGGTCGCCGGTGTTGGCGTTCTGGCGCAGTTCGCCGTTGATCCAGGTTTTCAGTTGCAGGTTTTCGGGATCGATTTCATCCGGCGTCACGATCACCGGGCCCATCGGCAGGAAGGCATCGAGCGCCTTGCCGAGGAACCACTGGCGTGCCTGCTTTTGCAAATCGCGCGCCGTGACGTCGTTGACGATGGTGTAGCCCCACACATGACTGTAGGCGTCGGCCTTGCTGATGCCGCGTCCGCCCTGGCCGATGATCACGGTGAATTCGTTCTCGTAATCGACTTCCTTGGTCGCTTGCGGATGCGAAAACACAGGGTCGTTGGGGCCGACAATGGTCGATCCGGGCTTGGTGAAAATCGACGGCAGTGGCGGCGCGTCTTCTTTCGAGCCGTCGAAGCCGGACTGGTTGAATTCTTTGGCGTGCTCGTGATAGTTCTTGCCGACCAGGAACACATTACGGCGCGGATTGCGGATCGGCGCCAGGATGCGGATGCCATCCAGAGACTTGCCTTCGCCACTGGTCTTGAGTTGCGCCTGCGGGTTCGGAACGGCGCGGATCAGGTCGACCATGTCGCCCTTGAATCCTGGCAGGACTTCGTCCATTGGCCAGTACTGCTTGCCGTCGCGGCTGACAATGGCGACCGTGGGCGCGCCGTTCAATTCGATGGTCGCAAAACGCATGCTGACTCCTATTGGTACGAAATGGTTTGGAATGGGCGACAAAGATAAATCAAATGTCCATGCCCGTCAACCGTACGAATTTACCTATGAAAATTTGGAATGGCATTGGACAGGTGCTGATCGGTGATGACATCTTGCGATGCGAATTGATTCATAATTGGTTTATACTTTGAACCAATTTAATGTCTCGACTTCAACCCTGCACCCGGAGCATCCATGTCCAAGCCGATCGATAACACTGCGCCTCTACGGCATGCGCTGATGGAAAAATTGCGCGCGGGCGGCTGGAAAAGCGGCGACCGGCTGCCGCCCGAACGGGAGTTGAGCCAGACCTATGCCGTGGGTCGGGCGCTGGTGCGGCGTGTGCTGTCCGAATTCAAGGACAAGGGCTACATCACGCAGGCGGTCGGTAGCGGCACCTATGTCGCGCCGGACCTGGCGGCGCGGCTGCAGGCGACTGAGCCTGTCGCGCCCGTCACGCACACCAGCCCGGCCGAGCTGATGGAAGCGCGGGTATTGATGGAACCGGTGATGATCGATCTCGTGGTCCGGCATGGCACCGCGGCCGATTTCAAACGCATGGAAGAATGCTGCGCCCGTGGCGAAGCTGCGCAGACGCTGGAAGAATTCGAGCACTGGGACGGCGCGCTGCACCAGGCAATTGCCGATGCAAGCCACAACAACTTCGTTCGCAGCGTGTTCCAGCTGATGAATACTGCGCGCGAACAAGGCGACTGGGGCATGCTGAAAAAGAAAAGCGCGACGCCGGAGCGCCGGCTGGTTTACCAGCGCGAGCACCGCGACCTGGTCGCCGCACTGAAAGACCGCGACAGCGAGAGCGCCAGGCGCCTACTGACCGGCCACCTGCTGCAGGTGCGCCGCAACATGCTGGGCTACTAAGCAGCGCCCCTGGCGCTGCGGCGCCACAGCATCGGGACACGCCGCCCCGGCTGCGAGACGCGAGGGCGCTGCAGCGCCATCACGCCACGAGCTCGTCATTCCTGGTAGCGGGCCATGCTTTGAGGCAGCTTTGCCTGCAAGTCATCCGGACCGGCCAGGGTCAGGTCAAGTTCGCGCAGCAGGCCGTCCTTGACGTCGTAAATCCAGCTGTGGATAGCCAGTTCCTGGCCGCGCTCCCAGGCTTCCTGCACGATGGTGGTCTGGCTCACATTGGTGGCCTGCTCAATGACGTTGAGTTCACACAAGCGGTCCAGCCGGTCGCGCTCGGGCAGGACTTCGCCCAGGTAACGTCCATGTTTCTGGTGCACGTCCTGCACGTGGCGCAACCAGTTGTCGGCCAGGCCGATGCGGCGATTGGTCAAC
Source organism: Lacisediminimonas sp. (assembly GCF_030645335.1). Lineage (GTDB taxonomy): Bacteria > Pseudomonadota > Gammaproteobacteria > Burkholderiales > Burkholderiaceae_D > Lacisediminimonas. The sequence goes on from NZ_JAUSNH010000009.1 coordinate 17,524, forward strand.
GCGGCGTGCACGCCCGAGCAGCCATAGTGGCCGCAGACAATGATGTGCTTGACCTTCAATAACTGGATCGCAAACTGCAATACGGAAAGGCAGTTCAGGTCACTGTGGACGATGACATTGGCGATGTTCCTGTGGACGAATACGTCGCCGGGAAGCAGCCCCAGCAGTTCGTTTGCCGGAACCCGGCTGTCGGAACAGCCGATCCAGAGATATTCGGGCGCTTGCTGGGAAGAGAGCTTTTTGAAAAAGTCCGGATTCTCGTCAAGGATCGCGCGCGCCCACTGTCGATTGTTTTCGAACAGGTGCTCAAGATTGTTGTTTTTGGTCTGGTCGGTCATGTTTTTGCATTAAAAAAAGCAGCAGGCGCGATTCTATCGGAACTGCGCGGCAAACATTGCCGCCCAGCTTCGTTTGCCGCTCTTGATTTCACCTTTGGCAACGCCCAGGCGCCAGCGCGCTATGTCGACAATCGCGGGGATTTCGTGCCTGCTCAGCATTCGATCACGTTCACTGCCAGCCCGCCGCGCGAGGTTTCCTTGTACTTGAGCTTCATGTCGGCACCGGTTTCGCGCATGGTCTGGATCACCTGGTCAAGCGACACCAGATGTTCGCCATCACCCCGCAAGGCGATGCGTGCGGCATTGATGGCCTTGACCGCGCCCATCGCATTGCGCTCGATGCAGGGAACCTGTACCAGCCCGCCAACCGGGTCGCAGGTCAGGCCAAGATTGTGTTCCATACCGATTTCCGCTGCATTTTCGACCTGTCGGACGCTTCCGCCGAGCACTTCTGCCAGTCCTGCCGCAGCCATCGAGCAGGCCACCCCCACCTCCCCCTGGCAGCCGACTTCGGCGCCGGAAATCGATGCGTTTTGCTTGTACAGAAGGCCAACTGCGCCGGCAGTCAGCAAGAAGCGCACGACACCGTCGTCGCTGGCGTTGGCAATGAAGCGGCGGTAGTAGTGCAGCACGGCGGGAATGATGCCGGCCGCGCCATTGGTCGGTGCGGTGACGACCCGCCCGCCTGCCGCGTTTTCCTCATTGACCGCCATCGCGTACAGGTTGACCCAGTCCAGCGCCACCAAGGGATCGCTGGCATTGCCCGGGCTATTGGCCAGCAGGCTGCGATGCAGTTCGCCGGCACGCCGGCGCAAATGCAGGCCGCCCGGCAATTCGCCCTCTGCCGCGCAGCCGCGCTCCACGCATTGCTGCATCACGCGCCAGATTGCCAGCAAGCCGGTGCGCACCTCCTGTTCGGTGCGCCAGGCTTTTTCGTTTTCCAGCATCAACTGGCTGATACGCAGCTGGTCGCGCTCGCAATGCGCCAGCAGCTCGGCCCCGCTGTTGAAGGGATAAGCCAATTGTGTGTCATCCGGCAGCAGTCGGTCCGTGCCAGTGGCGTCCTGGTTGACGACGAAGCCACCGCCAACCGAGTAATAGGTCCGGCTGCTGATTTCGCTGCCATCGGCCGCGAACGCGGTGAAGCACATGCCATTGGCATGAAACGGCAGCGCCTTGCGCCGGTAGAACAGCAGGTGCTGTGCCGGGTCGAAGGCGACCACATGCGTGCCCAGCAGCCGTATGCTTGCACTGGCGGCGATCCCGGCCAACCTGGGCGCTACCTGGTCGGGGTCGACGCCTTCCGGTGTTTCGCCCTCCAGTCCCAGCAGGACTGCCTTGTCGCTGCCATGTCCGCGGCCGGTGGCGCCGAGCGAGCCGTACAGTTCGGTCCGTACAGCAGCAACCTGCCCGAGCAATCCATCGCGCTGCAGTCCGAGCGCAAACATGCGCGCTGCGCGCATCGGCCCCACCGTGTGCGAACTGGAGGGGCCGATACCGATCTTGAACAAGTCGAAAACGCTGATCGCCATGAATAGTGGTTTGCTCTCGTTAATCAGTAATGACAAGCGGCCCGGACCCATTACTGCAATCCCAGGCCAAACGCCAGGGGTAAGCGTCCGGCATGCTGGCAGACAGCGCAATCTGCGCTTGGTTGCAGCGGATTTACCTGGCCCTGCCAAGACAGCAAGTCCGGGACGCCGTGCAAAGCAGCATCTGACGGCCCGACTTTATCATTTCGTCTTTACTTGTTGGCCAGCTTGCACGGATTGACGTGGATATGCCGCATCATAGCGGCCGCGAATCCCGATATATCTTTCGTATTCGCTTGCCCGATCAATGGAGAATTTGTCGATGCAGTCCACCCCTGCGGCCAATATCGTCGCGCTTGAATCGCTTGCCGCCAGTTTTTCCGGCCGGCTGCTGACCGATCCCGCCGACACGGCGCCTTTCCTGACCGACTGGATGGGGAAATGGCGCGGCAAGGCACTGGCAGTGGCCCAACCCGACACGACAGAAGACGCCGCCATCATCGTGCGCTGGTGCGCCGCCCACCAGGTGCCGATCGTGACCCAGGGTGGTAATACCGGCATGGTCGGCGGTGGAATTCCGGACGCCGACGGTCGTGCCTTGCTGCTGTCGACCCGCCGCATGCGTCGCGTGCGCGCGGTCGACCCGATCAACAATACGCTGACCGTCGACGCCGGCGTCACCTTGCTCGAAGTGCAGCAGGCGGCCAGTGCGGCCGGGCGTCTGTTTCCGCTGTCGCTCAGCGCCGAAGGCAGTTGCACCATCGGCGGCAATCTCGCCACCAATGCCGGTGGCGTGCAGGTGCTGCGTTACGGCAATGCGCGCGAATTGTGCCTGGGGCTGGAAGTGGTGACGGCCGACGGCAAAGTATGGGATGGACTGCGCGGCCTGCGCAAGGACAACACCGGCTATGACCTGCGCGACCTGTTCATCGGATCCGAAGGAACCTTGGGCGTCATCACTGCCGCCACGCTGAAAATGGTCCCGCAACCGGCAGCGCGCATGACGGCGATGGCCGCCGTCGAATCGCCGCACGCCGCACTGCGCTTGCTGGCACTGGCGCAGCAGCGGCTGTCGGCCACGCTGACCGGCTTCGAATTGATGAACGACTTTTGCATGTCGCTCGCGGTAAAGCATTTCCCTGCCTGCCGCAAGCCGCTCGATACGCCGGCGCCGTGGCATGTGCTGCTCGAAAGCAGCGATCCGACCAGCGAAGAGCACGCCCGTGACAGCTTTGAGCGGCTGATGGAAGAAGCGATGGAGCAAGGCTTGCTGCTCGATGCTGCTGTGGCTGCGTCAATGGCGCAGTCCGAATCCCTGTGGCATATCCGTCACTGCGTCGGCGAGGCGCAGACCCGCGAAGGCGACAGCATCAAGCACGACATCTCGGTGCCGATTTCCGCCATTGGCGACTTCATCGTCGCCACCAATGCGGCGCTCGAGCAAGCCAGCCCCGGTATCCGGATGGTCGTGTTCGGCCATCTGGGCGACGGCAACCTGCACTACAACGTGGCCCCGGCAGAAGGCGGCAGTGGCCCGGCGTTCCGCGCATTGCAGCCGCTGTTCAACGGCATCGTGTATGCGGCGATCACCAGGGTCAATGGCTCGATCTCGGCCGAGCACGGCATCGGCCAGCTCAAGCGTGACAAACTGGCGCTGTACAAGAGTCCGGTCGAGCTGGAACTGATGATGCGACTGAAAACCGCCTTCGATCCTGATAACCTGATGAATCCCGGGCGCGTTCTTCCCTGAACCGCCCAAGCTGAGAGGAAAACAAGCAATGCAAGCAGTACACCAGAGCGCCCGATACCCCGTCCAGCAACTGCGGGACGCCGTCGATGCCATTTTCCGCAGCGCCGGCATGCAGGCCGATATCGCCGCCGCAGTGGCTGATTCGCTGCTCGACGCCGACATGATGGGACATGCCACCCACGGCGTGGCGCTGGTGCCGTGGTACATGGACGCCATCAGGAACAAGTGGGTCACCCTGGCGGGCGAGCCGGAAGTCATCGCCGACCACGGCGCCTGCATCACCTGGAACGGACGCAAGCTGCCCGGCGCCTGGCTGCTGTCGGAAGCGATCGACATGGCGATCGCGCGGGTGGAGAAATTGGGCGTTGTCACCATCGTGATGGCCAATAGTTTCCACACTGGCGCGCTGGCGGTCTACATGCCCAGGTTGACGGAGCGCGGCCTGATGGGCGTGCTGGCCTGCTCGGCGCCGCCCACACGCGGCATTGCACCCTATGGCGGAACCAAAGGCCTGTTGTCGCCCAACCCGCTGGCTGCCGGCATACCGACCGATGGCGATCCGATCCTGCTCGATATCAGCGCCTCGATCACGACCTTGAACAGCACCCGCCAACTGTCAGCGCGCGGCGAAAAATATCCCGGCATGTGGGCAATCGACGCGCAAGGAATCCCGACCGACGACCCACAAGTCGTCATGAGCGGCGGCGGCACCCTGCTTCCGGTTGGCGGGCTGGACCACGGGCACAAGGGCTATAGCATGGCCTTGCTGGTCGAGGCGCTGACCCAGGCCCTGCCCGGCTACGGCCGGATGGACGAGCCCGGCGGCATCCTGATGGGCGTGTACCTGCAGGTGATCGACCCCAATGCCTTTGCCGGACTCGGCGCCTACAAGCGCCAGACCAGCTGGCTGGTCGATCAATGCCGCACCAATCCGCCGCAGCCCGGCGTGGAACGGGTGCGGGTGCCGGGCGACCAGGCAATGCGGAAAAAACGGGAAGCGCTGGAAGCCGGCGTGCCGGTACCGGACGGCGTGTTCAATTTGCTGGCCGGGGTGGCGGAGAAGCTGGGGATTGAATTGCCGGCGTCCATGTAAGCCGGATCGTGCTGCGGTCTGCTTCTCAGTGCGGACCGGCCAGCCGATCGGATTCCGGCTGTCGGCACACGTACGCACGGGAATAGATTCAGGTACGGGCCTTGCGCACGACATGCACGACGCAAGCCCATTCCGCCTCTTCCTGATGGACAAGGGCGCCGACTTCAATGAACTCGTATACCGGACCACAGCAGTCCGGACAGTCGATCCGGTCAAGCGCAGCAGCCATCATGGCGGCCAATTGCTCGATTTGCTTTTGATGCGCCAACTCTTCCGGATCCGGCTGCGCTTCATTCATCTGCCTGCTCCACGACTGGTTATTCGCTCTTGCACACTTGCCATGCCGCCGGACAAGTCATGACCGGCCACGCCTGACACAGGATGACACAGCCGCTGATTTCCAACATCTGGCATCGGCGCGCTTCTCGATACAATTCAACAAAGCCGTCGATTGGGCGTGCCATCCGGCTCCGGGATTCCCAACAAGTCGTCAGGGCCCGCCCTACTTCGCAGCTGCGTCTGCCAACGCTAACGACGCCAGGGACAAATAGTTGTGCATCGCCAGGCTAGCCTTGCCATCGCTTACCGTCAGTGTCGCATCGGCGCCGACTGCCAGGGTCGCCTTGTCGCGGATATGGCCTACCGGCAAGCCGGTCACCACCGGCAAGGGCAGGTGCTGGCGCGACCACGCCAGCATGGATTCGAATCCATAACCGTTTTCATAGTCAGTCAGGCGAACAGTGCCCAGGTCACCCAGGACCAGTGCCTGCTGCTGCTCCAGGACGCCGGCATGCAGCAGCTGCAACAGCATGCGCTCAATCCGATAGGGATGTTCGTTGACCTCTTCCAGGAACAGTATCCCGCCAGCGATCCGCGGCAGGTAGGGCGTGCCGACCAAGGTCGCGAGCATCGTCAGGTTTCCGCCCCACAATGTGCCCTCGACCGCCAGGTCAGGACTATTTTTACATTCCCAATCGAGCTGGTGCTGCGGCCGGGCAATGCAATCCCAGAATTGCGCCATCGTGAATTGGCTGCGATCGGCCCTGGTAAAGTCGTCGCAGATCATGGGCCCGGAAAAACTGGAGGCGCCGGTACGCGCCAGCAGCCCCAGTTGCAGCGCGGTAAAGTCGCTGTGCCCGACGAACAGCTTGCCGCTGCTGGCCAGCAAGTCAAAGTCGATGCTTTCGAGCAGGCGCGAGCTGCCGTAACCGCCGCGCAGTGCAATCACGATATCGATTTCGGGATCGCGCGCCGCATCATGCAATTGCGCCAGCCTGGCGTCGTCGGTGCCGCCAAAGCGCTGGTAGCGCTGCTCGGCCTGGTAATAATTGCGCACCAGGTGGCCGTGCTCGCGCAAGCCGTCCACGGCGCGCAACATGGCGTCGCTGTCCGGTGCATAGCCACCGGTGGCGACAATCGCAATCCCGGGAGGGGTCATCTTCATGTGGTCGGCCAGTGGCAATTCGATTCCCTTCGTCTGCTGCGGACATGATGCAAGCTGCTGCGACAAGGCGGCTCGCCTCAGGACACCATTCCCCGTGCGCGTCGCTCGGCAAAAAATTCCTTCAGCACCCGGCCGCAATCATCGGCCAATACGCCGCCGACCAGCGCAGTATGGTGATTGAGCTTTTCCTGCGCAAATAAATTCACGACCGAACCGCAAGCGCCGGTCTTGGGATCCGAAGCGCCATAGACTACCCGCGCCAGGCGGGCATGCATCATCGCGCCGCAGCACATGGCGCACGGTTCCAGCGTCACATATAACTCACAACCCGGCAGGCGATAGTTGCCCAGCATGGTGGCGGCGGCGCGCAGCGCCATGATTTCGGCATGCGCGGTCGGATCGTGGGTGCCGATCGGCTGGTTGAAGCCGGTCGCGACGATTTCGCCATCCTTGACCAGCACAGCGCCAACCGGCACTTCGCCCAGGGCCCAGGCATTGTGCGCCTGGGATATCGCCTCGCGCATGAAGTTGAGGTCGCGCGGATCAGTCATCGGCAGTGATCTCGGCCCAGCAATTCGGCGTTTCGTGCAGCACCAGCCGCTGCAGGCGCAGCCCGGTGCCAAAGCGGTCGTGGAATGCGGGTTTCAGGATGTTGAATGCAGTTCGCGCCAGGTTTTCCACGGTCGGAATGCAGTCAATCACGACAGTGCGGTGCCCGGGCAGGGACTCCAGGAATTCACGCACCACGGTATCTTTCGAATAGGTGATGAATGCATGGTCCCAGACGTCCACCAGGTGCTCGCGGGCGATGGTCTTGACGTCCGAAAAGTCCATGATCATGCCGTTGTCGGAGTGGCCTTCCTGCTCGATCACCTCGCCAACCAGCGTGACTTCCAGCGTGTAACGATGTCCGTGCAGGTTGCGGCACTGACTCTTGTGGTCGGGGATACGATGGCCGGCGTCGAACTCCAGCTTGCGGGTAATGGTGATCATGTCGATTACGGTATTTGCAGTAATTTGTGCGTCTGCAGCGAAAGCTTCCATTGCGGGCGCGCCTTGCAACTGTCAATTGCCAGGCGGGTATTGTGCGCCAGCAGCGGGCCATCCATCGGTTGCAGGTAGAAGTGGTCGAAGTCCAGTGTTTCATAGTCGGCCAGCGATTGCCCGGTTTGCGGCACCACGACCTTGAGTTCATTGCCGCGCTTCAATCGCAGTGGCGCGCCCATCTTGGGGCTGACGCAAATCCAGTCGATGCCAGCCGGCGCTTCCAGGGTGCCGTTGGTCTCGATCGCGATCTCGAAGCCGTGGCTGTGCATGGCGTCGATCAGGGGCGCGTCGAGTTGCAGCAAAGGCTCGCCGCCGGTAAAGACCACATATTTGTGGTCCGGATGCTGTGCCGGCCACAAACGGTTGATCGCCTGCGCCAATGCTTGCGGGTCGGTGAACTTGCCGCCGCCTTCACCATCGGTCCCGACGAAATCCGTATCGCAAAAGCGGCAGGTTGCGGTGTCCCTGTCCTGCTCGCGCCCGCTCCAGAGATTGCATCCGGAGAAGCGGCAGAACACCGCAGGCCGGCCCGCATGGGCGCCTTCGCCCTGCAAAGTGTAAAAAATCTCTTTTACGCTATAGGTCAAAACAGGAACTTTCAAGAATGATGGGGCTACGCCCTCGCGGCGGCAAGCGCCCACATGGTGCGGCTGCTCGGTGCCGGCATGCGCCGGTATGCTTTTGCATTGATCAGCTGACTGATCGTGTCAGGACGACCGCCGGCAGGGCGCCCCCGTCCTGCAAGGTCCTGCATTTTCGCATTTATTACCCACGGAGTCTTGCAACTCGCCCGCGTTGCAGGGACGCCCTCACCTGTGATCAGGAGCAAACGCGAACCCGGTGGCCGTACGAAAACGCGGATTGCCCCAGATGCGGGCGATAAACGCCACAAAAATATTGCAATAAAAACATGTGCGATTAACGGAACACACTTCCCGCCTCACTCACTCAGCGCGGATCGGCAATCGACCGATGATCATTTTTTAACCGCACACTTCCGAGGATTTGAGAATGCTCCGCCAACTTAATTGCGTTGATCGCACTAATGCTCCATTTGTAAACTCGTCCACACTGGCCAATCCGACCGCAACGAGGCGGTCGCCCATCGTGCTGAGCAAGGGCGACAAATGGCTCGCATTCAGTTCTCTGGGCGAATCATTCAAATCCCTGCGCTGGCAACAGCAGGCCCAGCATGTAGAGGACTACCTGAGGCACAACACGGTCGCCCTCACCAAGGCATTCCGCAATGAGCTGTACCTGGCACGCAAAAACTGGGAATTCATCACCGCTTCCACTGCGCAGTCGCCCGCAGAACTTGATGCGGCGTTCGACCAGTACGTTGCAGAAACCATGGCCGAAAATTTCGTCCCCCAAGCCAGGCTGGACTGTTTCCGGAACCATTGGGGCGATCCGGACAAGGTCGCGGTATTGGCGCAGGCCACACAATTGTCCGGCGGTGGCGGGCTGGCCAGATGGCCGCTTGCAGGCGTGTGCGAAGCGCTGCTGGTTTTGCATGATCCAAAGTCCCTAGCGCAGACCCGGCAGGGCCAATATGTTCAGGCCGGCCTGCTGAATTTCATAGATGAAATATCCACGAAATTCGCTGATCCGGAAACCCGGCGCAGCCATCTGAAGGCCTACGTCTGCGCCCTGGAATTGCAGCTGGCCATGCAGCTTCCGCAGGGAGTCCAGGCCAAGTACCTGGCCTGCAAGCGCGAACCGGACCGTTCCGTTCGGCATGATCGCCTCGACATCCTGTTGCGGGTCCAGCTATTTGCGATCGATGACTTGCTCGATACTGTCACGGATGCCGATTTGGCCCTGGAAGCGCTCAAGATCATCTGGATGCAAGCACCTGTCTCCGGCGTGCCGTTCGCCCGCAGGCTGTCGGCGATGCTGGCTATCAGCCTTGATCCTGAATGCCTGCTGCAGGAGATCGAAGAACACTTGCTGGATCGGCTTGAATTGCCCGAAGCGAGCTTGAATCAATACCGTGCCCTCGCTGCAAACCGGAGCAATGTGGATGGGCAGCATCGCGCACAATTCCTGGAACGCGAACTTACCCGTATTTATACGCCGCCAAAGTATGTCAAGCCCCAAAAGCATGCCGAGCCCGGAACGGCAGAGGCCCGGGAACTGCCGACCTCAAACGCTTCGCCTTTCCCCAACATGGTCAGATGGCTGGATTTGGAGCAAATGGCGAGGCGCAATGCCTCCAGCGTGAATGAAAAATTGCAGTCTATTAAGACCAATGTCACGGGCGAGCGCACCGCCGCCAGGCATACTCCCTTGCTCCGGGCGATCCTCGCGGTGACCGATGCGTTGATAATGGACGGCGAGTTGTCCAATGGCGAACGATCACAATTCGCCAAGCGCTTGCTTGCCCTGTCCACTGGATCGATGACGCCAGGCATGGCCTGAGCGTTCGGCGCAAGGCAGCCTGCAAGGGGCTGCCGTGCGCCATCCGCTATCTGCATTCAGCGGGCTAGAGGATGCGATTGAACCAGAGCATCGACAACAGCGCCGACATCAGTGCCAGGCCTGCGGCAATCGCCGAGAAAACCGCCGTTATTTCGGTGGTTTTCTTTTCCATCACGAGCTTGGAATTGAGTGTCTTGTAGACCTTGGTCAGGTCGGGGGCATTGCCAGCGTAAAAGTATTCGGCATTGGTGATGCCGGCGATATTTTTCAGCACATCTTCATCCAGCCTGACCCGCATCGACCAGCCTTCCGAACCGATGATTTCGCCGGCCGGCGTGCCCACCCCAACCGTGAATACCCGCACGCCGCGCTCAGCCGCCATTTTCGCCGACTCCATGGGCTCAGGTCCCGTGGTGGTTTGGCCGTCGGTGAGCAGGATAATGGCGGCAGACTTGTAGGACCCCGGTGGCACGGGCCTGACTGCATCCGGTTCCCTGGCCGGCGGCTGGTCGAGCGACATTGCGCGTGTGGGGTCCCGTGATCCAGGTTCCAAACGGGGATTGGTCGAACTCAAGTCGAATTCAATCTCCGGGAAAATCGTCTTCAGTGATACCAGGATACCGCTGCCTACTGCGGTCCCACGCTGCAATTGGAAGCGCTCAATGGCGGCGATCGCGTCTTCCCTGGACAAGGTCGGTGGCTGCACCACGGCCGCCGTGCCAGCAAACGAGACGACGGCGATGCGTGTCGTCATCGGCGTGTCTTCGACGAAGCTGCGCGCAGCTGCTTGTGCTGCAGCCAGCCGGGTCGGTGCGACATCGGTAGCCCGCATGCTTCCCGACACATCGATCGCCAGCACGATCAGCTCGTGCTGGGAAGGCAAGGTAATCAGCGCGGCCGGGCGCGCGACCGCCACCAACATCGCTGCAATCGCCAGCAGGAACAATGCGGGCGGCAAATGACGCCGCCACCCCTGGCCGGCACCCAGCGCCTCCTTGACCACGGTCAGGCTGGCATAGCGCAGCGCCAGTTTTTTTCTTCGCCCCAGCATCAGCACATAGACCGCCACCAGGGCCGGCAGCAGCAACAGCAGCAGCAACATCTCGGGCCACAGGAAAGTCACTTCAATGCTCCAGATGTCGTGGCATCGCACGGCTCGCGGTGCACTGCGAAGCGCGCAGCTTGCGCAGCGCGGCGAAGCGCTGGATTGCCTCCATGAGCACGTCATCGGTCGACAGTTCCAGCGTATCCACGCCGGCTTCGGCCAGCGCCAGACGCAACGCGGCTTCCCGATATCGGGCGGCCGCGGCGAAGCGGCGACGAAAAGCGGCGTCGTGGGTATCTATTGTCAGCTGTTCACCGGTTTCGGCATCTTGCACGACGAGCAGGCCGAGGTCGGGCAATGCCATTTCCATCCGGTCGTACAGGCGCACCGCCACCACGTCGTGCCGTTGCGCCAGTTGTGCCAGCGTGCGGTTCCAGCCCGGCTCGCTGATGAAATCCGAAACGATGAACACCATCGAGCGGCGCGCAATCAGCGGCTGGGCATGTTGCAGGAAATGTTGCAGGTTGGTCGCCGTGGCAGAGTGCATTTCCGGACGGGCCTGCATGCGATGCAGCAAATGGAGCACCTGCTTGCGTCCGGCCCTGGCCGGGATCACGGCATCGACATCGCTGCCATAGAACATGGCGCCGATACGATTACCGTGGTGCGCAAGCATGCGCGCCAGCACCGCCACCAATTCCAGCGCCACAGCCCTCTTCTTGATTGAAGCCGAGCCAAAATCAACAGAAGGGCTCATATCCAGCAGGAACCAGGCAGTGACGTCACGCTCCTCGTTGAATACGCGCACGAAAGGCGTTTGCTGGCGCGCGGTGACGTTCCAGTCGATGTGGCGTACATCGTCGTGATATTGGTATTCCCGCAGGTCGGCCAGGTCGATGCCGTTGCCACGGAACAGCGAACGGTAGTCACCATGGAGTGTGCCATCGAGCCGGCGGATCACGGTCCATTCCAGCCGCCGCAGCAGGGCTTCAGGCGTTTGCACGGATTCGGACATGATTTTCCAGTGGGCGTTCGGGGGCCGGCAAGTGCTTCATCAGGCGCATGATCAGCTGGTCCGCACTGACGTTATCGGACAGGGCTTCATAGGACAGCGACAACCTGTGCCGCAATACATCGGGCGCGATATCGGTCAGGTCATCGGGCAACACATAACTGCGCCCGCGCAGGAAGGCCAGCGCCCGTGCGCCCACTACCATCTGGATCGTGGCGCGCGGGCTGGCGCCGTAGTTGAGGTATTTTCCCAGGGCCGGGATGCCGTATTTTCCAGGGTCGCGCGTCGCCGCCACCAGCCGCACCGCATACTGGATCAGCGACGGATCGACAAAGCCATCGCGACATTCCCTTTGCAAGGCGGCAAGTTGCTCGGTATTGGTGACCGGGACAATGCTGGCGCCTTCCCCGGTGACCCGATTGACGATCACGAACTCTTCTTCTTCGCTGGGATAGTCGACCAGAATTTTCATCATGAAGCGATCGATTTGCGCTTCCGGCAGCGGATAGGTGCCTTCGGTTTCGATCGGATTTTGCGTCGCCATCACCAGAAATGGCCGCGGTACCGGGTAGGTTTCACCGGCAATCGTGACCTGGTATTCCTGCATGACTTCCAGCAAGGCGCTTTGCACCTTGGCCGGCGCCCGGTTGATCTCGTCGGCCAGCAAGAGATTGGTAAAGACGGGGCCGAAGGAAGTGCTGAATTCGCCGGTGCGCTGGTTATAAATGCGGGTGCCGATCAGGTCAGCCGGTACCAGGTCCGGCGTGAACTGTATGCGCTTGAACGTGCCACGGATGGTGCGCGACAGGGTCTTCACGGTCAGCGTCTTGGCCAGGCCGGGCACGCCTTCTACCAGCAGGTGGCCCTGCGCCAGCATCGCCACCAGCACCCGCTCCAGGAAATGGTCCTGGCCGACCACCACCTTTTTTACTTCATACAGGATGTGCTGCATCTGTTGCGCGACAGATTCATTCAATGGCCGGAATTCATTCATGGGCGTTCCTGGATGGTAGGGGTCAGAACGGTGACTCGCCGGCTGCTGCCGCAGCATTTTCAATGGGTACCGCAAACGCGATGCCGATGAAGACGCCCTGGCCTGCCGGATTGAGGATGGCTGTCACGATGCCGACCACGGCGCCATCCATCGTGACCAGTGGCCCGCCGGAGTTGCCCGGATTTGCCGCCGCATCGAACTGGATCAGGTTGCTGAGCAGCTTGTCGCCTTCGGGCGATGCATACTGGCGGCGCAGGCCGGAAATGACGCCCGACGAGACGGACGGGCCAATACCGAACGGGAAGCCGACCGCGATCACGCGCTCGCCCAGCGCCAGGTCGGTGGTTGAACGCAATGTGGCGGCAACCAGGTCATCCGGCAGGCTGCGGGCCTGCAGTACCGCCAGGTCATTTTCCTGCTGGCGGGCGATCACCGTGGCGTCGGACTTGCTGCCGTCATGGAACACCACCTGCACCCGGTTGGCGCCGGCGACCACATGCAAATTGGTCAGGATGATTCCGGTGTCGACAATCACCAGGCCGGTGCCAATCCCGGTGAGCAATTCATCCTTGTCGCCGCCCGGTTCGCTGGCCTGTTTGGCGGAATGCTGCTGGTCGCCCTTGGCGCCGGCGCCAAACTGCCGTACCCGAACCACGGAGCGCCGGACCGCATCGAAGGCGCGCACCTCCGGTGCTGGCAAGACGGTTTTTTCCAGCGTATGCAGTACTGCGCGGTCAATATCCCTTTGCGTCAGTGGTCGCGCAGGTATTGGTCCCCACTGCTGCCAGCCTGCGGCCAGTGCGCCCAGGATTACCAGCAACAGCAGGCTACGCCACCAGATGTGGCGGGCAATCGCAACACCCGGACGGGATTCATGTGCCGCATTGGCGTTGGTGGCTGTCGCATCGGCGTTGCGCTCAGCCGGGTTCGCACTGCGCGCTGCATCCATCCCGTCGTCGCCGTGCTGCGGCGCTCCGGGCGATGTTGGCGAGCTGCTGTAAAGGCCGATTTTTTTCATGGGATGGGACGATGCGTCATGCAGCCGGACCGATGCAATACCGCACGCCTGGATTGCGCTTGCGAATCTGGATTCATCTTGGTGGACAACAGTTGGCAGCTCACGTTGCCATCAGGTGCTTGACGCTGCGCAAAAGCGAACCGGCACGCGATCTGCGATCAGACCACGCACCGGTTTGGGACCCGGGCCGGGCGTCCACCGTCAAACCGGACCAGACACCAACAAGGCCTTACTTGCTATTGCTTGGCGCCGATGAATCCGCCCAGGGAAATGCGCCCGCTCGCAGAATTGTTCATGGAAAACACGCCGGCAAGTTCGGCCGGACCGGCGCCGCTGCCGCCGGCCGCAACAACCGGTCCGAAGAAGCGTGCGCTCAGGCCGCCGGACATACTGGCATTGGCTGCCGCCGCCGTCATGTAGGCGGCAGTGTCCGCCCCCGCATCGCCCAGGCTTGCGCTGACGGTGACGGCGGTGGGTACCGGTGCGAGGCTGGCGTCATAGGTCACGGGATTGCTCAGTGCCACGGTGACTTGCCGGGTCGCGAAATTCGCCGTCACCGTGACCGCTGCGCGAAACACGACAGGGTCGTCCTTGGCATTCGGGGAATACCAGCCGTAGGCCAGGCCGACATAGGTCGCGCTGCCGGCGTTGGGCACGGTGGCCGGGTCGGTGGCTTCGCCAAAAGCGACCGTGCCGCGCCGTCCGCGGTTGTGCTCGAAGGTACCGCCCCATTCCAGGATATTGACCGTGTCCTGGGTCATCCAACTGCCAAAGTTGGCGTACCGGTAGCTCCAGGTGTCGAGTGTGCGATAGCCCTTGGAACCCGGGAACGGCACATCAGGTGCGGTCGAGCCGCCAAGATAAGTGGGATTGCCGTTGGCGTCGGGCTGTCCAATGCCGGCAGCAGCGTCGCCATCCTCATGCAGCCGGCCACCCACCGTCACGTCAGGTTCAATGCCGCCGCTGCGCCAATTGCCTTGCGTGGTGCGCACACCAGTCGATTCAATCGTCGGACACGGAATCAGGTCGGCCGGGCAGCGCGACGGTTCGCTGCGCGGGAAGTAGGAATTGTTGGCATAGTTGAGCTTGGTGCCGGCAAAATGCTTGATGCCGACATCCCACCAATTGGTGTCGGTCACGGGTGGCAGGGACTTGAAACTCAGCGCGCTACTGTTGTCGAGTTCGACCCGGCCGCGCGCGGTCATGAATGTCTCGATGATGATCGGACGATCAGTCACCTGATCCCATGAGATACCGAGATTGCGCAGCAACAATGCCGGCGTGCTGACTGCGGCGTTGGCATCTTTCCTGATACGCACCTCGGCGCTGCCGCCGCTGGCCGGCATCAGTCCGATTGCCTTGCCCACTTCAACAATGACCGGTTCAAGATCATTGGTGGACTTGCCGTAGGCCTGGACTCCCGAGCGCGTGAGCCCAATGCCATTGTCAACGCGAAGGATGCTGCCGCCGCTACATTGCCAGCCGGCGCCGTCCGGGCAGGACATGGTCATGGCTGCCAGTGCGCCGTCCACCGGGGTAAGGTCTGCCGGAGTACTGCCGCCGCTGCCGGTGGCGCTTGTAACGCCCGGCGTCACAGCGCCGGGACTATCCGAAGCGCCGCCGCCACAGGCGCACAGCAGGACGGATAGAATGGCGGGAAACAGGCGAGCCTGATGTAAAAGACGCATGGAAAACTCCGGAAAGAGAGCTTGCAGATGATCGGAAGAAAACTGCCTCCACGTTATCAATTCGATCACTTCAGTCGTTGATAAAGCCGCAACGATTGCTGCAGGCCAGGCGAGCCAGATCAAATACCCCCAATAAAAAAGGAACCGGAATGAGCGTTACCCTGAAGATCGATTTCGTATCCGATATCGCGTGCCCGTGGTGCGCAGTGGGCCTGAATGCGCTGCAGTTGGCGCTGCGGCAACTCGACGGCGAAGTACAGGCGGACCTGCATTTCCAGCCATTCGAACTGAACCCGGACATGGCGCCGGAAGGTCAGGACACGATGGAGCACCTGGTTGAAAAATACGGTGGCACCCGGGAGCAGATGCAAGCCAACCAGCAAGTAATCGCACAGCGCGGCGCGGAAGTTGGCTTCCCGTTCAATCTTGAGCGCCGCACGCGGGTGTACAACACCTTTGACGCGCATCGCTTGCTGCACTGGGCGCACGAAAAAGGTCAGCCACAGCAACTGGCATTGAAACAAGCCTTGTTGAAGGCCTATCTGTCGGATGGGCTTGATCCGTCAAACCACGAGGTACTGGTCGCGGTCGCCAAAGCGAGTGGACTGGACGAGGCGCGCGCCCGTGAAATTCTCGCTGGCGACGATTACGCGCAGGCGGTGCGCGCCCAGGAACAGTTTTACCTGGAGCGGGGAATCCATTCAGTCCCATCGGTCATCATCAACCAGCGTCACCTGATTCAAGGCGGGCAGCCGGTGGAAATGTTTGTGCAGGCATTGCGCCAGCTAGCTGCAGACCAGGATCAGGCAACTAGCTGAAATAAAAGAAGCGACGGCAGGAACCGGACAGAAAGACGCGATACCCACAGGCTCCGAATATTCCAGGAGCGCGCATGCGGTCATCAATGAAAAAATATCTTGTCTTGGCATTGTTCTTCGCACTGTGGGGGCAGTTAGTGGCGCGCGCTGAAGCTGCCGAGCCCGGCGCCAAGCGCAGCGATGATGGCGTCGCCCATCGTGCGAAATCCTGCCTTGGCTAAGAATTGCGCCGACACAAATTTTGCCATGCGGACAAAGTTGATCTGAATCAAATCAAATCAGGCTCCAGGTACTTAACCTGAACCGGTGACTCAATCAAACAGGAACCCCCCATGCAAAGCAAGCACGTCGTCGTCTGGCTCGATCACACCGAAGCCCACATCATCCATTTCAATCGTGACGACGCAGAAGCAAGTCACCTGAAGTCAGCCGGCAAGCCGCATCTGCACGTGAAGGCATCCGGCAGCGGTGGCAGCGGGCGCGCCGCTGAAGACCGCAATTACCTCGATGGCGTCGTCGATGCCGTCAAGGATGCCGAAGCAATCCTGATCGTCGGGCCTGGATTCGAGAAGCTGGCCTTGGTCAAGCACATGCTGAAACATCACCACCTGACCGCGGAAAAAGTAGTGGCCGTCGAGTCATCGGATCATCCAAGCGATGCCCAGCTGCTGGCGCATGCGCGCAAGTACTTCGTCGCATCAGACAGGATGCGCGTCGCGATCTGACGGCGCACTGCGCTGCCGGGGCAATGTGCGTACTGGACAATGCACAGCGCGCCCCGGCCGGCTCCCCCGCTACAGCGCGACCCGGACCCAACTGGTTTTCTCCCATTGCGAGCCGTTTGCGCACCTCACGACCGTCGCTCATCGCCTGCATCTTCGCGGCGCATGAGGACCTCATCGATCGCTCCCACTTCGGGCGGTTCTGCCGCGCCAGGCGCGCCCGATCATCGCCGCAGCCGGGTCGGCAAGCATGCCCGCAACTGAAAATCGGTTGCATAGCCCAAGCTAACTAAGGTAAATTAAATACATAACAAAGTTAGGTATCTTTCTTTTCGCCTGTCTTTTTCGCCCTAGAAGAGCGCTTGGCGCTCAGCACATGGCAAACAAAGTAGCGCGGGGTCAGCGGCCATAACGACGCAGCCATGCTACGGCGCTGCGTCAAGCCAAGGAGACTGGTTGTGCAGGTATTTGCGTCAAACAGATTCGCCGGACATCAAGTCCGGAGCAGTCACTCCCCGCATGCTTGGCCCGTCCATTCAGGATCGGCAGTGTCACCCCCGCTCCGCTATCAGCCTGCAATCGCATCGGTTGTGGATTGACCGTACGCCCCCTCGTCGCCTGTCCACTGAGTAGCCGGGTCTAATCCGGTATCGGCGTGATTGCGATTGGCGTACAGTTCACAATCCGTAGCGGCGGCATCCGCAAAGACAAGTAAATTCGCCAGCAAAGGAAAACATCGAAGGCTAATAAAAAATTGAAAGAGGGGCTAATAACAAGACTAATCGGGGACAACTTGCCGATGTCGGACAAACAGCAACATGACTTTCAACGCACCGCTTCGCAAGACTGCGAAACGGCGACAAACGGAGGAGACAAATAATGAAACAAACTAAATTCCTGGGCGCTTTCCTGGCGCTGGCGCTCGGCCTGGGCGCTGCCCCGGCCATCGCACAAGACTTTCCGAACAAGCCAATCAAGCTGATCGTTGGCTACGCACCGGGCGGCAGTAACGATATCCTCGCCCGCCTGGTCGGCCAGAAGATGTCCGAGCAGATGGGACAGCCGGTGCTGATTGAAAACAAGCCCGGCGCCGATGCCCGCATCGCGTCCGAATTCGTCGCCAAGTCGGCACCGGACGGCTACACCTTGCTGATCGGCGCCAGCGGTGCAATGACACTCAATCCAGCGCTGTTCGCCCCGCTCAATTACGACCCGGTCAAGGATTTCGCCCCTATCACCTTGCTGGGCGCAGCGCCACTGGTGGTTGTGACCCATCCGTCGCACACGGCCAAGAACCTGAAGGATCTGGTCGGGCAGGCCAAGGCCAAGCCTGGCTCCATGTTCTACTCGTCGGGTGCGCCGCCGATGTTTGTCGCGGCAGAACACTTCAAGAAGCTGGTCGGCATCGAGATGACGCATGTGCCATTCAAAGGCAGCGGCCCGTCGATCGCCGCCGTGATGGCCAACGAAGTGCCGGTTGGCATGGTTGAATTGCCTTCGGCGCTACCGCAGTTGCGCGCTGGCCGCATCAGTGCGCTGGCGGTAACCGATTCCAAGCGCAGCACCTATTTGCCCGATGTGCCTACGGTCAAGGAAGCCCTGGGAATCGAGTTTGACGGCGGCATCTGGGTCGGCTTGTACGCACCGGCCGGCACGCCACAACCGATCATTGACAGGCTGTACGCCGAGGCTGCAAGGGCAGTCAAATCCGACAGTGTCAAAGAGCGCATGACCACACTGAGCTACGACACTAGCGGATCAGGCATGCCGCCAGCCGAGTTCGACAAGTATTTCAAGGAGCGCCTGGTCAGGTGGACCAAGGTCATCAAGGATAACAACCTGACCGTCAAGCGTTAAGCAATCGCGGCGCAGGCCGTCCATGTACGTCCGGGCTCATCATTTCCCGATGCCGGGTCCGGATTTTCCAGTTCATTTAAGGCTACCAAAATGATTGACATCATCCCTGCCGCGCAGCGCGCGTCACGCTTGCTGGGTGCTGGTTTGCCAGAGGCACAAGTAAAAGAATTCCTTTCCTCGTACGATGCCTGCCGCGCCGTGTTTGGCATTGGCGCCACCCGTACGCCGGCACAACTCGACAGCGACAGCGCCATCACGCGCGACCTGTGTGTACAGGGATGGGCGCTGCTCGCCAAGCTGCCGCTGAAATCGGCGCGCAATCCGGCCGAAAAAGCTGCCGGCCATGCGCTGCTGCACTTGCTGTCCGACGGCTCCAGGCGTTTTTTCCGGCAGCACATCGTGACGCTTTACAAGGATCTGACCAAGGACGGAGCGATTTCGCTGCGCGTGGGCGACCTGGTATATCAAGCCGCCGCGCGCTTGCCGGGCATCCTGCCGACGCAGGCCGAAGTCGACGCCGAAGGCGAGTTGATGCAGAAGGACAAGGACGGCCTGGAGATCAACCAGGGCCTGTTCATCAGCCAGGTAATGAGCAACCGCGAGACCGGCTATCACCTTTCGCGCTCGATGCTGCGGCCGATGGCAGAGTCTCTGCAGCACCTCGATGAATTCGTGCGCAACGGCAAAATCGACCTTGGCACGGTGCGCATTGAAGTGGAAGGTCCGACTGCCTATGTCTACCTGCACAACGAGCGCTACCTCAATTCCGAGGACGACACCACCGTCGGACCGCTGGAAATGGCAATCGACCTGGTGCTGCTGCACCCGGACGTGCGCATGGGCGTGCTGCGCGGCAGCGTCGTCGAGCATCCGAAATACAAGGGCAAGCGCGTCTTCTGTTCAGGCATCAACCTGACCCGCATTTACCAGGGCAAGCAGACTTACCTGTCCTTCCTGTACCGCGCCTTCGGCATGCACGCCAAGCTGTACCGCGGCATCCTGGTCACGGATGAGCCAGATAGCCTGAACGCACCGCAGTACGAGCCGGAAGAGACCCAGGAAAAACTGTGGGTGGCGGTGGTGGACACCTTCGCCATTGGCGGTGGTTGCCAGTTGTTGCTGGTGGTCGATTACGTCATCGCGGAGACCAAGGCGTACTTCAGCCTGCCTGCGCGCAAGGAAGGCATCCTTCCTGGCTCTTCCAACATGCGCCTGCAGCGCTACATCGGCGAGCGCATCGCGCGCCAGGCAATCATGTTCGACAAGTCGTTCCAGGCCGATAGCGCCGAAGGTCGCTTGCTGGCCAATGAAGTGGTCGAGCCGGAAAAGATCGACCAGGCAGTGCGGGATTGCGTGGAAAACGCAATCGGCTCAGGAATGGTCAGCGCCGGCGGCAACCGCAAGGCAATGCGCATCCAGACCGAGTCAGTGGAAATGTTCCGTTCCTACATGGCGACCTATGCTTACGAACAGGCGTTCTGCAGTTTGAGCGAGCAGTTGATCGCCAATCTCGAGAAGCACTGGAATGCCAAGGAACGCAAGCTGTGAGCGAGGACTGAGCTGTGTCGACCTTATCAAATCTGTTGCATGCGACAGCACTTACCTTCGGCGATCGCCCGGCCATTCATGACGAAGCGGGCGATCTCAACTGGCGCCAGTATGTAGACCGGATCGCCTGCACGGCAGGCGTGCTGCACGATCTCGGTTTGCGCGCCGGCCAGCGGTTTGCGATCTTGTGCCGCAATAGCGCATTGCAGGGGCAACTGATCTACGCCGGCTATTGGGCCGGTGTAGTGCCGGTGCCGCTGAATTTCCGCTTGTCTGTTTCCGAGATCGCGCAGATGATCGAGGACGCCGAGTGCGATATCGTGATGGTGGATAACGCATTCGTCGATCTGCTGGACCAGCCTGCGCTGGCGCGCTGGAAGGCGCGGGCGCTGCTGATTCCGGTGGATGGCGCCGACGACCGGCTGCCATCGATCACGACACTTGTGGCGCGCGCCCAGGCGCTGCCGCCACATGCATCCGAAGAAAACGATGACGCCATCCTGCTGTACACGGGGGGGACTACCGGGCGCGGCAAGGGCGTGCGGCTGACCCATCGCAATGTGGTCTCCAATGCGCTGCAGCTTTCGCGCGTGATGAACGCGCGCGAAGACGATGTCTACCTGCATGTGTCGCCGATGTTCCACTCAACCGACTTGAAGGCCACGGTGGTCACCATGTTCGGCGGCGCACATGTGTACCTGAAAGAGTTTTCTGTCGATGGCGTGCTGGAAGCAGTCGAGCGCCATCGCGTCACCATCCTCAGCATGGTGCCGACGATGGTGGTGCGCATACTGCGTGAGGCGAACCTGGCGAATTACGACCTCAGCAGCCTGCGTCTGATCAGCTACGGAACCTCGCCTATCACGGAGACCACACTGCGTGCGGCGATGAAAGCCTTTCCCGATGCCGACTTCCACCAGTGCTATGGTTTGACCGAGACTTCGCCGGTGCTCGCCCTGCTCGACGAAGTGGCGCATCGGCGCGCGCTCGACAGCCGGCCCGAACTGCTGCGCGCTGCCGGACGGCTGTTACCTGCGGTCGACCTGCGCATCATCGCCGTCGACGGCAGCATCTTGCCCAAGGGAGAAATCGGCGAAATCGTTGCGCGCGGCCCGCAGATCGCCAAAGGCTACCTGAACCGCCCGGAAGAAGACGCCGCCACGTTCCAGGCCGGCTGGTTCCATACCGGCGATATCGGCAAGATCGACGAGGAAGGCTACCTGCATGTGCTCGACCGCAAGAAGGAAATGGTGATCACCGGCGGCGAAAACGTCTACACGCGCGAAGTCGAGAACGTGCTCGACAAGCATGCTGCCGTGCTGGAGATCGCCGTGGTTGGGGTGCCGGACGCGAAGTATGGCGAGGCATTGCTGGCGGTCCTGGTTGCTGCGCCCGGGCAGGCCATTCCGCCGGATGAGGAATTGATCGAGTTTTGCCGGGGCAAGCTTGGCGGATTCAAGATTCCGCGCAAGTTCATGGCAGTGGATACGCTACCCCGTACCTCACTGGGCAAGGTGCGCAAGCATGACCTGGTCAAGCAGTATCTTTCGGCGCTGGAGCAGTAGGGAAAGGTGAACGTGCATGCGATCGTGACCATTGTCGCTGTCGCATGCACGCCTGCTTGACCACGGATCAGCCGACAAACACCCTTGCCTTGCGCGGCGTGAGCAACAGCACTTCGCCTTCTTTAAGATCCATCTCACGAAACTGCTGTGCGCTGATCTGGGCCTCGATGATGTCGGCACTGCCCGCGGCTTGCGCTTGTGGCGTGACGCACTCCAGCCGCGCGATCGGGCCGATCACAATCGCCCGTACCAGTTTCGCCGGAATGCCTGCCTGTGCCTTCGAGCCCGCCACTGGCTTTTCGCCGAGCTGGTCATGGCGGCGCACTTCCAGATCATGCGGACGTACATAGGCGAATGCCTTGGCATCCTGTGTTCCGATGTGCTCAGGGCTGGCCAGCCGCACGCCATGCTGGTCCGCGCCAATCAGCATTTCGCCTTCATGGGCCCGGCCATGGAACAGGTTGACATCGCCCAGGAACCCGTACACGAACGCACTCGCAGGATGATCCCATACCTGCTGCGGCGAGCCGATCTGCTCCACCTGCCCTGCATTCATCAGCACCACCCGGTCGGCCACCTCCAGCGCCTCTTCCTGGTCATGGGTGACGAAAATACTGGTGACATGCAGATCATCGTGCAAGCGGCGCAGCCAGCGTCGAAGCTCTTTCCGGACTTTGGCGTCCAGTGCACCGAATGGCTCGTCCAGCAGCAGCACCTTGGGCTCCACGGCCAATGCACGAGCCAGCGCAATTCGCTGCCTCTGTCCACCGGATAGTTGCGCCGGATAGCGGTCTGCCAGCCAGTCGAGTTGCACCAGGCCCAGCAGTTCGTGCCCTTTCTGCTTGATGACTGCGTCACTCGGGCGCGACGCGCGCGGCTTCATGCGCAGGCCGAACGCCACGTTGTCAAACACGCTCATGTGTCGAAACAAGGCGTAGTGCTGGAATACGAAGCCGACGTTTCGCTCGCGTACATGCACATTGGTCGCATCTTCTCCGCTGAACAGAATGCTGCCCTGGTCCGCGGTCTCCAGGCCGGCGATGATGCGCAAGAGCGTCGTCTTGCCGCAGCCGGAAGGCCCCAGCAGCGCCACCAGCTCGCCAGAATCGATGTCCAGGCTGACATCGCGCAGTGCCTTGAATGCACCAAACTCTTTGCTGACATTACGAATAGAGATGCTCATGTTGATCTTTGGCTATAAGGGATTGGGCGACAGCAGGCGTTCCGGGGGCAGCGCGATGGCGGCCTTCTGGTCGCGTTCGAACTGCCACTCTACGAAAGACTTGACGGCCAGCGTCACCAGGGCCAGCAAGGCCAGCAGCGACGCCACGGCAAACGCAGCGACCGACTGGTATTCGTTGTATAGAATTTCCACATGCAGGGGCATGGTGTTGGTCAGGCCACGGATGTGGCCGGAAACCACTGACACCGCGCCAAACTCGCCCATCGCGCGCGCATTGCACAGGATCACGCCATAAATCAAACCCCACTTGATATTGGGCAGCGTCACATGCCAGAAGATTTGCCATCCGCTGGCGCCCAGCACCATGCCGGCCTGCTCCTCTTCCGTTCCCTGGGCCTGCATCAGCGGAATCAGCTCGCGCGCAATGAAGGGAAAGGTCACGAATATCGTCGCCAGCACAATGCCCGGTACGGCAAACACGATCTTGATGTCATGTGCCTGCAACCAGCCGCCAAACCAGCCGTGGGCGCCGAACATCAGCACGTAGATCAGTCCCGCCACCACTGGCGACACCGAAAACGGCAAATCCACGAGCGTGGTCAGGAACGCCTTGCCACGGAACTCATACTTGGCGATGGCCCAGGCAGCCGCCACACCGAAGACCAGGTTCAGGGGCACTGCAATAGCAGCTGTTATGAGCGTGAGGCGAATGGCGCTCCACGCATCGGGCTCCCTGAAGGCTTGCAGGAATGCGTCCAGGCCTTTGCTGAGCGCCTCGGCGAACACGGCGGCCAGCGGAAGCAACAGGAACAGGAAAATGAATGCCAGTGCACTGCCAATAAGCAGCCACTTCAGCCAGGCCGGCTCTGTCAGGGCGGCCTTTGCCGCCCTTGAATCATGTGCATTGCTCATGGATTAGCTCCGCTGCGCCTGCGTTGCCAAGCCTGCAAGCCGTTAATCACCAGCAGCATCACAAACGACATGCACAGCATGACGGTGGCCACGGCTGTCGCACCTGCGTAGTCATATTGTTCGAGCTTGCCAATGATGATCAGCGGCGTGATCTCGGACACCATGGGCATGTTGCCCGCGATGAAGATGATGGAGCCGTACTCGCCCAGGGCGCGGGCAAAAGCCAGTGCGAAGCCGGTCAGCAAGGCGGGCGTCAGGATGGGCAGGATCACCTTGGTGAAGGTCTGCAAACGCGAGGCCCCCAAGGTGGCAGAAGCTTCTTCCAGCTCGGCGGCCAGGTCCTCCAGCACGGGCTGCACCGTGCGCACCAC
>NZ_JAUSNH010000011.1 GCF_030645335.1 Lacisediminimonas sp.
GGCCATATCGGCATGCAAGCGTCGCGACGCACGGAAGAGTCGGGCTTCGGCGTCAAGGGCCGCACGGCGGAAGACGCGCGCAAGATCGTCGAAACGGCAGACGCAATGGTTGCCGCCGGCGTTTTCTCGTTCATCATCGAACAGGTGCCCACTGAACTTGCTGCATTCCTGACGCGGCGCTTGCCGGTGCCGGTAATTTCCTTGGGCGGGGGCAGCGAAAATGATGGCGTTTATCACATCAGTGGCGACATCGTCGGGTACAGCGCCTTCCCGATTCCGAAGAACCGCGGCGGCTTCGTCGATGTGCGGCCAATCATTGAAGAAGGTTTGATGAGCTACCGCAGCCAAGTACAGTCGGGCGCTTATCCGTCGCCGGAAAACGCCTATCACATGCCACCGGAAGAGCTAGAAAAGTTCAAGGCCATGTTCTAGTAACACTGGCATCAAACAAGTAGTAGCAACAGATTAAATCAAAAATTACCTCTCAGAGGAGACAAGATGCGCAATTCGATATCTGGTTTGAACCATCCGGCGTTCGGCGTTCGGCGCTCGGCGCTGGCGCTTAGCCTGGCCATGCTGATTTCGGCTGGCGCCGTCGGGGCGCAAACTGCGGCCGCGCCGGCACAGGCCTTCAATACTTCCCAGTACTCAGCCATTGCAGCCAAGGCAGCGCAGGCACAGGGGGCGCCAGTGGTGGTCCAGACCAATCTGTTCCTCGGCTGGACCGGTGCATGGGATACCGTGGTCATGAAACAGGGCAACATCCTGGAAAAGTGGCTGCCAAAAGGCAGCACGGTCGAATGGAAGCGCAACCTGCAGGGGCCACCGGTCATTACCGATCTGTTGGCCAACAAGCAAAACATTGCTTACCTGGGCGACAACCCATCCATCGTTGCCACTACGCGAGGCACGACAGTGCCGCTTCGCATCGTGGCCTTCAACCTGATCTCGCCGGGCCGCATGTGCGGCGTGCTGCTGGTACGCTCGGATGCGCCGCCACTGAACGGCCCGGCGGAAGTGTTCGCCTGGCTCAAGGGCAAGAAAGTCGCCGTGCCAAAGGGCAGTTGCGCCGACCGCACCGGCCAGGAAATGTTGAAGAAGGCCGGGATCAATGTTGAATGGATGTTCAACCAGGCTGAAGTGATTGTCACCAACCTGCAAGCCAAGAAAGTTGACGCCGCGTTCGTGTACGAGCCCAGTGCCGCGAGTGCGGTCAAGTCCGGTTTTGCTCGCTATGTGTTGTCGGGTTATCAGTACGGACTTGACGATGCCAACACGATCATCATGCGCCAGGACTTCATCGACAAAAACCGGCCTGCGGCAATTGGCTGGCTCAAGGCCAATATCGAAGCGCTGTATTTCATGCGTGACAATCCAATTGAGACCGTCAACCTGATCAAGCGTGAGTTGCCTGACTTCGATCGCGAAACAATCTGGGAGGCCATGTATGCGCGCATGCCTGCGTCAACCGGCGCCGGACCGATCGTCAATAACGCGGTCATGACCATTACACCGCAGGCCATGGACTTGTCCAACCAGGTGTTTGCCTTCCTTAAGTCAAACAACGTGGTGAAAGGCGAACTGGCGCCGGGCGCAATTGACGGCACGCTGGTGGCGCAGGCATTCACCGAGCTGGGCCTGGATCCAAAGAAAGCCTTGTTCGAATTGCGTGGCGGACTGCCTGCCGACAACCCATTCTTGAAGGATCAGCTAAAGAAGAAGTGAAATCGCCGGCCTTCGGGCCGGCATTTCCGTTTGGCTTAGATCAGGAGCTTGCAACATGGCAGAGAATTTCGTAGACATGAATTTGAAATGCCCCGGACCGGGTGCGGCAGCCGATGGACAGCGTAGTGCAAACGATGCCCTCGATGAGGCATTGCTGCGGGCGGCCGGCTGGAGTGACAAGCCAGTCGGTTTGATGGATCGGCTGATGCGCAAGGTCAGGAGTGCACGCACGATGCGCGGCATCGCCGGCATTAGCGTGTTCTTCGTGGTTTGGTATTTCTTTACGGCGGTCGTCATCCCGCCGCGCTTCGAGTTCATACCCAATCCGGTGTATCTGTTCATGCAGTGGATCAGTCCCACGCCAGAAAGCGGCGTGTCCTTGTTTACGCCGGTGTACTACCAGCACATCCTGGTCAGCACCGCGCGTGTTTATGCCGCTTTTTTCCTGGCGATCATCCTCGGCGTGCCACTTGGCCTAATGCTGGGCTGGAACCGCACCTTCCGCAACATGGTGTTCCCGATCGTTGAATTGCTGCGGCCGATCCCGCCGCTGGCATGGGTACCGCTGGCAGTGCTCTTGTTGGCCGGCATTGAATTACCGGTGATCTTCGTGACCATGATGGCCGGCTTTTTCGCCACTATCCTCAATTCCTACCTTGGTGTGTTGTCGATCAACCACACTTACTTCCGCGCGGCGTCCTGCCTGGGCTTTAGCCGCTGGCAAGTGCTCATGAGGGTTGTGGTTCCAGGTGCGCTGCCTTTCATTTTCACTGGATTGCAGATTGCGATGGGCGTGGCCTGGTTTTCGCTGGTGGGTGGTGAAATCATTGCCGGTAAATCCGGCCTCGGATTCTTGATTTTTGACGCCTACCAGAATGTCCAGCTGTCCAATATCTTCATCGCCATGATCACGCTGGGCACGCTCGGGTATGCATCCAGCGCCATGATCCGCAAGGTGGGCGATATGCTGATGTCGTGGCAGTCCAAAGAGCGGGGGAACACATGAGCGCAGTAATGAATGCCGCAATCCCCGGCAATGGCATGGCGGCACGCTGGTCGCGCCGGCTCAGGAACGTGGATTTCTGGCAAGGAATCGCCGGCATCGCGATCTTCATCTCTGTGTGGCAAATCTCGCGCACCATCGGTTTGATGACGCTGATCCCGAGCCCGCTCGAAATTCTGGCCGGCGCGCCACGCGTGATGGGCAAGCCGGATTACCTCCTTAGTTGGGCCAGTAGCGCGCAGCGGGTATTTCTCGGATTCGGCATTGCGACATTGCTGGCGCTGGCCATCGGTGTACCGATGGGCATGTCGCGCAAGCTCAAGCAAACCGTTTTCCCGGTGCTGGAAGTGATCCGGCCGATCCCGCCTCTGGCGTGGTTGCCATTGGCGATCCTGTTCTGGCCGACGCCGGAAATGACGATGGTGTACCTGACCTTCCTTGGCGCATTCTTCCCGATCCTGATCAATATACTGGCCGGCATCGACAACATCGATACGCGCTATGTCCAGGCGGCGCTGTCCCTGGGTGCTAGCCGTCGCGCGCTGTTCTGGAAAATCATGGTGCCGGGTGCGCTACCCTCGCTGTTCACCGGCTTGACCATTGCCATGGCAATTACCTGGGAAGTCGTGATTGCCGCCGAGATGGCTTCCGGCGACAACGGTCTGGGTTACCTGACATGGAACGCCTACATGAGTCACTCGATGGTTGGCATCCTGATCGGCATGTTGTCAATCGGTATAGCCGGGATCGTCTCCAGCCAGCTAGTCGCGCTACTGGGACGCCGCATGATGCCGTGGCTGAAACGATGATCGGAAACACTATGTCCATTTCCACTTCCATGATGAGCACGGAAGAAAAGCTGACCCTGCTGCGCCTGAATTCCTTTCTCGGTACGGCTGACAGCGACTTCCTGCGTCCGATCGCGCAAGAGTCGCGCGAGCAATCTTTCCGCGCCAATGATTTCATTTTCTCGCGCGAGGACAAGGCCGGCGATTTCTATATCCTGGCGCAGGGCCGCGTCGGGCATCCGGAAGTGTTGTCTGAGAACGATGAATACGGTGTGACCACTGGCGCGCGGCTGGCAGGCCAGTTGTTCGGCTTCGCTGCGGTGGTACAAGGACTGCCGCGCCGCGTGATCAGCGCCAACTGCGAGCAGGATACCGTCGTGCTGGCAATTGACGGCGTCTGGTTCCAGCAATATTGCGCTGGCCAAGGCCGCGTCGGACAATCGCTGCTGGAAACCCTGTCGCGCTGCTACGTCGGCCATGAAAGCAAGGTCAGTGGCCGGGCCGGCTGGATATCGATACGCAATGCAGGCAAGATCTACGACCCCTACGGCAAAGCCGTGGTAGCCGTGGACGACTGCTCGATTGAAATCCGGCCCGGCGAATTCGTCGCCATCGTCGGCCCCTCCGGTTGCGGCAAGTCGACGCTGTTGAACGGCATCGCCGGTTTCGAGTCGCTCACCAGTGGCGTGGTGCTGCTTGATGGCGAGGTCGTCAATCGTCCCGGCCACCAGCCAAAACCGGGCCCGGACCGGATGGTGGTTTTCCAGAACAACGCGCTGTTCCCGTGGATGACGATCATCGACAACCTGATCGCCGGACCAATTGCGCAAAATAAACTGAGCCGGCCAGAAGCGCTGGAGAAGGCGCGGGCCCTGTTGGCGCGAGTCGGCTTGTCGGGCATCGAGGATGTCTATCCGGGTGCAATTTCGGGCGGCATGGGTCGGCGTGTGGAGATCATTCGCGCGCTGTTGAACGATCCGCGCGTGATCTTGCTTGATGAACCGTTTCGCGGTGTTGATGCGCTGACCAAGTCAGTCACGCAT
>NZ_JAUSNH010000015.1 GCF_030645335.1 Lacisediminimonas sp.
CGTTGGCCGGCTTGCTTGCATCCGCCATTTTTTCCAGCGCGCCGACTTCTGCGCAATCCGCACAATCCGCACAAACCACACGCGTTACGCCAGAAATACTGGTGCGGGGGCTGGCGCATCCCTGGTCGCTGGCGTTCATCGGCAGCGGGCGCATGCTGGTGACCGAACGGGAAGGACGCCTGCGCCTGGTCCAGGCGGATGGGCGAATAGGCCCGCCAATACAGGGCTTGCCAAAAATCGAGTCCGGAGGGCAAGGCGGCTTGCTCGACGTGATTGCCGACACCGGCTTTGCCAATAACCGCCGACTTTATTTTTGCTTTACCGAGCCAGGTGAAGGCGGAAACTCCACCGCGCTGGCGGCGGCGCGCTTGTCCGACGATGCGGCGCGCCTGGAACAAGTTACCGTGATCTTCAGCCAGAAACCCAAAGTCAACAGTAGTGCGCACTTCGGCTGCCGCATCGTCGAACAGCGCGACACGCTTTTCCTGACGCTTGGCGATCGCTTCAGCCGCATGCAGGATGCGCAGCGCCTCGACAAGCACCTCGGCAAAGTGGTGCGCATCAACAAAAATGGCAGCATCCCGGCGGACAACCCATTTGCAGATCGCAGCCGGCATGCAAATGCATTGCCGGAGATATGGAGCTACGGCCACCGCAACGTGCAAGGTGCCACGCTCGGCCCCGATGGCAATCTATGGACCAACGAACATGGCCCCCGCGGCGGCGACGAAGTCAACCGGACCTTGGCCGGACGCAATTATGGCTGGCCGCTGATCAGTTACGGAGTGCACTACAGCGGCCTCAAGGTCGGCGATGGCGCCAGCGCCGGGCCTGGCATGGAACAACCGGTGTATTACTGGACACCGTCGATTGCGCCATCCGGCATGGCATTCCTGCGCAGCGACCGCTATGGCCCGGCATGGCGCGGCAATCTGTTTGTCGGCGCGCTGAAATTCCAGTATTTGTCCCGCCTGGAAATGCGCGGCGACCAGGTCGTGAAAGAAGAGAAACTGCTGGAAAACCTCAAGCAACGCATCCGCGACGTGCGCCAGGGACCAGACGGGTTGCTGTATGTGCTGACCGATGAATCCGATGGTCAGCTGATCCGCTTGGTGCCGGAAAATTAACGCTGGCCGGCGCCCGGTGCGGCGCTGCTGCGTAGCGGGCCATGCCGGGTGCCTGGCGGAAAAATGCCCGGCTGCCGGCTCAGGCCGCGATGCGCACCCTGTTTCGTCCGGCATTTTTTGCTTCATAGAGCGCGCGGTCGGCGCGCTCTATGAGCTTGCTCAAGGATTCGCCGGGCTTCATTTCGGCCAGGCCGAGTGAAATGGTCAAGCCACCGACAGGGGCAAGCTCAAAACAGGACACGCCGGCGCGAATTCGCTCGGCCAGGCCCTGGGCCGAGCCCAGCGAACAGTTCAGCAGGATGATCAGGAACTCCTCGCCGCCCCAGCGGGCAACGATATCGTTGGTGCGCACTTGCGTGCGCAAGACCTTGGCGACCCCGGCCAGCACCTGGTCACCGACCGGGTGGCCGTGCTGGTCATTGACCTGCTAGAAGTGGTCGATATCGGCAATCACCAGGTACATCGACGCATTGGTCGCACACGCTTGCTGGTAATGATTGGTCAGCGCCACAGCGCCTGCGCGGCGACTGAGCAAGCCGGTAAGCGGATCCTGGTTGGCCGCTTCCAGCAAGGTCTCTTCTAGCCGGACCTGGTCGGTTATGTCCTTGGCAACACAGACGTAAGACGGCTTGGACTCGTCTGGCTCCATCATCCTGGAATAGGTGAGCTCCATGTAGCACAGCGAACCATCGCGCCGGCGAATCACGGTGCGTCCCCGGAACTCGTCGGCCTGCGCCATCGCCGCGGCTACTTCGACCTGAAAATTCGGTGCGTGCAATTCATCGGCAAAAATGGTCTGGGATCGGCCACGTAAATCGCCTGCAGAAAATCCGGTAACACTTTCGAACGCACGATTGACGAACAGGATCGTGCCCCGATAGTCGGCGATCATGATGGGTTCGCCGGCCTGGTCGAGTGCGCGCGCCAGCAACTTGCGCTCATGCTCTTCCTGCCGCTGTTTGGTGATGTCTTTCTGGATCGATACAAAGTTGACCACCAGTCCGGTCTCGTCCCGGACCGGCGAGATATTCCACTGCACCCAGTAAAGCGTTTTGTCCTTCCTGTAGTTGATGGTGGAGCCCTCGAAGAAATTCCCTTGCGCCAGGCATTTCCGTAAATTGGCAATCACCTGCAGATCGGTTTCAGGGCCATGCAGCAACCGCGGCGAGCGCCCGACCAGTTCATCCAGCGAATAACCCGTCATCCGGCAGAATGCCGGGTTGGCGTACTCGATCAAGGTTCCGCCCTCTAGCGGGCCGGTGATCACCACAGCGTTGTACGACTGCTCGAGCGCAGTTTTCAGGAGCTGATTGGATTTGATGTCCATATAATGTCCCGTTAGATGCGCGGCTGACGGCCTGAGGATGACAAACCCATGCTTTGCCTGTCGCCAATCCAACATACAGCAGTTAGCCACGCGTGTCAGCGACAAACCGCCGACGATCGACCTG
This sequence comes from Lacisediminimonas sp., assembly GCF_030645335.1. Lineage (GTDB taxonomy): Bacteria > Pseudomonadota > Gammaproteobacteria > Burkholderiales > Burkholderiaceae_D > Lacisediminimonas. The sequence goes on from NZ_JAUSNH010000015.1 coordinate 2,579, forward strand.
CATCCGGGACTTTGTCACTTTCTCGCACGACGCGAGCAGGAATATGGACACCACCAACTTCGAACAACTGCAAGGCCTGGTGACGCTGAAAATGCCCTATGGGAAGTACAAGGGGCGGGTGATTGCCGACCTTCCGGGCCATTACCTCGGGTGGTTTGCGCGTGAAGGCTTTCCGCGCGGGGAGCTGGGCAGCTTGCTGGCATTGATGTATGAGCTCGACCACAATGACCTTCGGCATTTGCTGACCCCCTTGCGCGACCTGAAGTAGCCGCGCAAGGCGCGCACGGCCAATCTTCGCAAGCTGTACCGACCTGCGCCCCGGCCTCGCCAAGCAGGTAAAATAGACTACTTACCGAGGGTTTATGCCATGATCGCTCCGCAAACGCCACCGAATGAAGCCGCTCGCCTGCAGAGCCTGCACGCAATGGGCATACTGGATACCGAAGCAGAAGAACGCTTCGACCGGCTCACGCGCATCGCGAACCGGCTGTTCGACGTGCCCATCGCGCTGGTCAGCCTGGTTGATGAGAACCGGCAATGGTTCAAGTCCTGCGTCGGCCTGGATGTCCCCGAGACCACCCGTGATATTTCCTTCTGCGGCCATGCCATCCTGCGCGACGAGTTGATGGTGGTCGAAGACGCCACTGCGGATGTGCGCTTCCAGGACAATCCCCTGGTCACCGGAATGCCGCATGTCCGCTTTTACGCCGGTTGCCCGCTCGATGCCGGCGAAGGGCTTCACGTTGGCACGCTTTGCCTGATCGATACCAAGCCGCGACGCTTCTCTGCCGCCGACCGCAAGATGCTGGCCGACCTCGGCGCCATGGTGCAGCAGGAATTGCGCGCGCTGGCGCTGGCCAACACGGATGAACTGACCCAACTGACCAACCGCCGCGGCTTTTTTGCGCTGGGCAAGCAGGTCATGGAATTGTGCAACCGGCTGCACAAGCCGGTCAGCCTGATATTTTTCGACCTCGACGGATTCAAGGGCATCAACGATCGTTTCGGGCATACCGAAGGCGATGCGGCGCTCAAGGCCTTCGCCAAGCTGCTGCAGGGTTCGTTCCGTGCGTCGGATGTGGTGGCGCGCCTGGGCGGGGATGAATTTGCCGTGATGCTGTCCGGGACGCCTGAGGTCGACCTGCCGACCACCCTGCGCCGCTTCTACGAGACGCTGCACTCGCACAACCGCCAGGCCGCATTGGGATACGACCTGGCTTGCAGCGCCGGCACGGTCCAGCTCAACAGCGAGATGGATTTTACTTTCGAGGCACTAGTCGATGCGGCCGACCGGCAAATGTACCTGGAAAAAAAATACAAGAGCGCCTGAAAATCGAAAATCACTGCGCCTTCACGCCCGCTTCCCGGATCACCTTGCCCCAGCGCGTTATCTCGAAGTCGAGATACTTTGCGTACCATTCAGGCGATTCCGCGGCAGGCTCAACGCCTTCCCTCGCATAGCGCGCGCGGTTTTCAGGCGACATGGAAATGCGATTGATCTCGGCATTGAGCTTCGCGATCGTTGCCTTGGGCGTTTGTGACGGCGCCATCACGCCGAAATAGCTGAGCACGTCGTAGCCCGGCACGCCCGACTCGGCCAGCGTGGGCACATTGGGCAGCGCCGATGATCGCTTCGTCGAGGACACCGCAATTGCGCGCACTTTGCCGGCGCTCACCAATTGCAGCGCAGACGGCAGGAAGTCAAACATCATGTCCAGGTGGCCGCCCATCAGGTCCGTCAGCGCCGGGCCATTTCCCTTGTACGGAACGTGGGTGATCTGGATACCCGCCATGCTCTTGAACAGTTCGCCGGCCAGGTGCGCCGTCGTACCATTGCCCGCTGAACCGAAATTGTATTTTCCAGGCCGGCTCCTGATCAACGCCAACAGTTCCGCCGTGCTTTTCGCGGGAATGTTGTTGGAGACGAGCAGCACGAATGGCAGTGAACCGACGACAGCGACCGGCTCCAGGTCGCGACGCAAGTCGTACTGCAGGTTGTTGTACAAAGTATGCGCGATGGCGGGCGTACTCACCGCGGTGACCAAGAGCGCGCTGCCATCCGGACGCGACTTCGCGACCAGCGCGGCGCCAATATTGCCACCGGCGCCGGGCCGGTTTTCGGTGATGACGGTCTGCTTGAGCGCATCGCCCAGCTTTTCCCCCAGTATCCGGCCGATGATGTCGGTGGTGCCTCCTGGCGGATAAGGAACGATCAGCCTTACCGCAGCGTCTCCTGCCGGCTGCGCGCCTGCCACGGGCACGATGGCCGCCAGTCCCAATGCCGTGAATACCAACATCGCTACGCGCCGATTCAGACGCCCGATTCGCTTCGTCATATTGCTCCCTTGTGGATTGTCCTTGTTCATGTGCGGACAAGGCCGGCGCAGCCTGTGTCATACCCAGCGGTGCAGGGTGGAGCGTTCAATCTCTGGCACGGCTTGTCCGGCATTGGAGACAGCAAATGCTGTGCCATGAAGATAACCGGAATAGCCCGCAACTTGGAGAGAAAATCGTCTAAAGCGGTGCGGGCTGCGCGCGTGTTGGTGCACCTTGCCTGGCGCCGGGCAATGCCGCACCATGCTGAAAATATCCGTGTTATTGCCATCGAGGCCGGCATGGACTTCGTCAACCCGCAGAATGTGCGAGGATGCATCGATACCAATGAAATGATGGAGTCCAGATGTCGCAACAAGCCACGGTTTTCCTCAGTTACACGCAAGCCGAACTCGATGCAGCCTACGACCAGACGGTGTGGGCGCCAAACATGGAACAAGTGTCGCTGCGCTTTGTCCGCGCCAGCGTGCGCACCCGGTCGCGACTCGGCGGGCCACGGCGGCTTGCCTACGGGCCGACTGATATCGAGCATATCGATTTCTTTCCCGCGCGCGGGGCCAGCGGGCCGGCGCCGCTGGTGATCTATGTGCATGGCGGTGCATGGCACGCCCGCAGCGTGCGCAACTACGAGTTCCTGGCCGAGCCGTTCGTCAACGCCGGCGCGCATTTCGCAGCACTCGAATTCATCTCGGTCGACGATACTGGCGGCGACCTGTTCCCGATGGCGGCACAGGTGCGCGCAGCGATTGCCTGGCTGGCCCGGAACGCACAGGAACTGCGGGTCGATCCGGGCCGCATCCATCTGTCGGGCCATTCGTCCGGAGCGCACCTGGCCGCAGTCGCGCTGACCACGGACTGGACGGGCGAGTACGGCCTTGCTGCCGACCTGCTGACGTCTGCGGTGCTGGTCAGCGGACTGTACGACATGCAGCCGGTGCGACTGTCGGCGCGCGGCGATTATGTGCATTTCACCGACCAGATGGAACAGGTGATGAGCTCGCAACGGCACCTGCACCGCATTGTCACGCCGGCAATCGTGGTCCATGGCACCGAAGAGTCACCCGAATTCCAGCGTCAGTCGCGCGAATTTGCACAAGCACTGGCTGCCGCTGGCAAACCGGTCGAGTACGTGGTGGCCGAAGGCTACAACCACTTCGATGTGCTGGAGACGATGGGCAATCCGTACGGGCTGGTGGGCGCGCTGGCATTGCGCCAGTTCGGCCTGCAAGCGCAGTAGTCAGATGTCGTACTCACTGAAATCGGCACCATCGGCAGCCAGTAAAATACAATGACGGGCGACGACGCCTTCCCACATTCCCACCGGATCTGAACATGCCGCATATTGTTGTTGAATACACTGCCAACCTGGGCGAGCAAGCCCGCATGCCGGCGCTGCTCCAGAAAATCAATACGCTGCTGATCCGGGACGACGGCATGTTCCCGACCGGCGGCATACGCTCGCGCGCGATCGAACTGCAGCACTGGTGCATCGCCGATGGCGGCAATGCGGACGACGCCTTTGTCCACGTCAGTGCAAAGATCGGACGGGGCCGGACCGACGCCGAAAAAAAAGCCGTGTTCGACCCGCTGTTCGAGGTGGTCAAGGAACATTTCGCCAGCGTCTACGCCACACGCGGGCTGGCGATATCGATGGAGCTCAATGAGTTCAGCGAGGCCGGCACCTGGAAGCACAACAATATCCATGCGCGTTTCCGCAAGAGCTGATCCCGGCAAGCAATGACATGCTGGCGGCGGCGCAAGTCAATGCAGCCGCCTGGCTTTACCAATCGCCGTGCACCAGCCTGCCGCCGACGATGGTCGCCAGCCGCTCTAGCGATTCCAGCCGTTCCGGATCGGTCCTTGTCGGGCCCTGTCCCAGCACCACGCAGTCGGCCAGGTAACCGGGCCGCAGCCTGCCCTTCTGGTGTTCATCGCCTGTGAACCAGGCGCCGCCAGCGGTCATGACCTGCAGGGCCTCGGGCACGCTTAGTCGCCCGCCTTCACCGATGGTCTTGCCGCTGATGCGTTCGCGCCGCAGCACCATCGCGCGCACGGTCGCCATCGAATCGTAGGGACTGGCGTCGGTGCCGGCACCGACCGGCACGCCGAGCTCGCGCAAGGCACGCACCGGCGCCACCAGCGACGCCGCTTCATCATCCAGGTCCAGGAAGCGCTGGTGGCCGACTTTCCATAAATGAAAATCGGGGATCAGCGTCACGCCCATGCCGAAGTCGCGCAAGCGCGCCAGGTCGGCCAGGCGCGTGACGCTCATGTGCTCCAGCGTCCAGCGCCGTCCGGCCAGCGGGAACTGGCGGTCAATCCGATCGAACACGGGAACCAGCTCATCGAGCTGGTGGATGGCGATGGTATGCACGCGCAAGTTGTTGCGCGCGGCGATCAGGCACAGCTCTTCGAAATCCGAAGGCGCGTTGGCCTGGCGCACATTGTTCCAGAAGCCGAGATCGTCGGCATGATTGTGCTGCTGCATGGCAGCCGCGGCGACGTCGCCGCCGTAGGCGATGAACACGCCGGCGATGCGCAACATCGCGTCGCCGAAACCGTTGCCGCTGGCGTGCGGCAACCAGTCGCGCATGATGCGCCGCGCCTCGTCGAGGTCGCGCCACACCGGACTGACCACCAGGCCCATGCGCATGCTCAGCTCATCGCGCTCCCACATTTCGCGGTAGATTGAAATCAGTTCGGGCGCGCAACTATGCCCTTCGAACACGCTGGTGGTCCCCATCGCATGGTAAGCCTGGATCGCGCGCCGGATCGCCTGCTTGCGCTGATCCCGTGTGAAGCGCGGCACGGTATGGCGATCGATGCCGTTGCGTTGCAGGCCAAGCGAGTTCAGCGCGGTATGAAGTGGAGTGACCAGTGGCCAGGGCCTAAATGGAGCAAGCTGAATTTACGCCCCCCCCCGCCAATGCGCGGGCCGTTTAACAACACTTCGTTCGTTTATGGAACAAATAGCCCAATTTTGTTACTGAGGTAACGGACTTGGGCACTACTGCCGCGTTCCCTGCTTGCGGCAGGCGAAAAATCGGCTGCCTGTGCGATCAGATATTCGCGAAGGATACGGAACATGGCTATCAGGGACAGGACGACACGACACAAAATCCCCAGCCCTTCCCGGTTGAAGCGAATGACCAGCGAGATCAAGAATGACGCCTCCAGGGGCAAAATCGATAATCGAGCTGCCCGTACTTCCATAAAAAGTGCGACGGGCAAAGAACCTCAACATATCCGGTCACAACAAATTATAAAAACAAGCGCCGTCCTCTCCAGGGACGCAGCTACGCCGGACACACCCCAGGAAAAAACAAAAATAATAGCCGCAAAGGACCAGCCTGAAAAAAAGCAGTCCTCGGATAAAAATGCATGGTCGGCACGCTTATCAAGTACCCCCCATGCCCAAGAGGAGTTCATGAAATCGTCGTCAGTCGACGACAAAAAGCGCCTCACCTATTGCGTCTTGCGTGAGGCCGGATTGCCCCCGAAATTGGCGGCCGAGCGAAGCCGTGGCCTTCCCCCGGAAAAAAGTGGCGCATCCTACGCCCATTGGAAAGGAGCGAAAGCCAATCCGGATCTGAAGCATGACGACAGCCGCGTCAAAGTTTATTGCGCAATGCGCGCCTTGGGCTACAGCAAAAGCCGGGCAGCAGAGGAATGCAAATTCGGCCCGTATTTCCTGCAAGCTCAACTGGAAAACAAAACAGAAGGCGTTAATAAAATGCTGGCCGAATATGGCCTCGACAACAGTTCGCTCACTTATCCACGCATGGCAATCAATGTGTCGTCTGATGACATGCCGGTAATCGGTTCGGGGGCGATCAACACGATCTACAAGATACAGGTGGATGGAAAATTTTATGCTTTCAAGCCATCAACCCCTTCTCATGAGAAAGACGAGAACGCAATCTCGCCCGCGGGCCAAATTGCGGGTATTCAATATGAGAAGCATTTCCCTGAATTACGGCACATCTCGACTGTCAAGATAGGGCAAGCACTCGGATGCTCTGGGAAAGATGGTGTGATTGGGGATGCTTTCGTGGCGATCGTCAATGGCAAGCCAGGCTTGATGATGGATCTGGTTCCCGGCAGCGAGGATGCACCGAAGATGATTCTCGATCAGGCGCTTCCGAAAAGCCACAAGCTCTACAAATATAAAAAATCTTTGGATGATCCGAAGAAATTCAAGCAGATATGCAAGAAATTCGGCTATCACTCGATCAAGAACGTGAATGGTGTGCTAATCGTTTCTGCAAGCCAAAGCAACGAACTGTCGAAGGCGAAGTATGCATCGCCAACGTATAGAAGATCGATGCTTGATCTACAACTGCTCGGCTATCTTGCCAATACCGCTGACGCCCATGGCAGGAATATCCTCTCGCACAAGGACGAGAATGATGATTGGCATGCTGTTCTGATCGATTGCGATGATTCGCTGGGTGAAAAAAACAAGAGCAACGCCACGGTCGGCCAATTCAACGTTTCCGGCATGGCTGCGTTTTTCGGCGTTCCCCGACCCACTGCGGCGATGAAAGAATCGGCGGATCGTCTTGCGGACACAGAATTTGACGAGCGTATCGATTCTCTCAAAACCGACCTGCATGCCAGTGCATTTCCCAAGAGCCAGATCGACGCCATGGATAAGAGAATCAATCTGCTTCGCGAGAATTTAAAGGCAGATGGCGATACAGAAATAATCTCTTCCGATGAGCGCCTGTCTGGCAAAAAATTCGGGAACCCGCGGAAGTGGACCATAGCCCGCAACCTTGGAATGGAGATTACCGCTGAGGT
>NZ_JAUSNH010000016.1 GCF_030645335.1 Lacisediminimonas sp.
CCGGCCCATGCGGCCGGATCGTGCACATCGCGATCTTCGGGCGCGATATTGTAGTCGCCCAATAGCGCCAGTTGATCGGTGTCGCGCAGTTCCGCAACCAGCCATTCATGCAGCGCATGCAGCCAGCGTAGCTTGTATTCATATTTGTCGGAGCCGACCGTCTGCCCATTGGGTACGTACGCGCAGATGATCCGCACGCCATCCACCGTTGCCGCGATGATGCGCTTTTGTTCGTCCGGGAACAGCGGGTTGTTGACCGTGACATTCTCCAGCGGGCGGCGTGACAGGATCGCCACGCCGTTGTAAGTCTTTTGGCCCGCGTAGGCAATCTGGTAACCGGCGGCCTCGATTTCCGCGACCGGGAATTTGTCGTCGGTCAGCTTGGTCTCCTGCAGGCACAGGACGTCGACCGGCGATTCTTCCAGCCAGCGCAATACCTGCGGCAGGCGAACTTTCAGCGAGTTGACATTCCAGGTGGCGATGCGCATGGTCATGGTCTTCTTTAGATGCTTGACTTGCTGGGGTGCTGCTGACGACCATTCTGGTGCGCCAGGTCATGTGCTGCGGTTTGCCGCGCTTGCTCGCTTTCTGCAGCTTTTTGCAGGCGAAATTTCACCAGCGGATTGTATTTCAAGCTTCGCGGAAAGTCCCGCGTCCATTGAAAAACTGACTGGCGCATGCAGCCTGCGCTATCCTCCGGCATGAAGCGATGGCAAATCCTTCATCCGAATAATCCAGGAATTTGGACTTTTCCATGCCCGAAGCCCAACATCAAGCAAGCCAGTCCCCTATACCTGCGTTGAAATTGCCGATCCTGCTGCGCGGGGTGGCCTGGTCGATGGTATCGGTGATGATCTTTTCGTTCTGGTTTGTCGCTACCCGGTTTTCGGTGACCCATGATTTGCGTTTCTGGGACGTGATCGCCTTGCGTTTCGGCGTGGGCGCCGTGCTGTTGCTGCCGGTGCTGATCATCAAGCGACGACGGCTGATGGCACGTGCCGGCGAAGGCTTTATTTTTGCCGTTCTATGGGGCGCGCCGTTCGTCCTGCTATTGACGCTCGGGCTACAAATGACGACGGCAGCCGAGTCGTCTGCCGTGACGCCGACGCTGATGCCGGTTTTTGCAGGGCTGATCGGCTGGATCGTATTGCGCGAAAAGCTTGGGCCCACGAAGTGGGCCGGCTACGCCGCCATTGCCGCCGGCCTCGCAATCCTGATGTTGAACGATCCGGTAGCCAACGTCAGCTCGAACCCGGCCGATCTTGCGCCGCTGGCGCTCGCTTCAGTGCTGTGGGCGATTTATACGATCCGCTTTCGCCGCAGTGACATGACGCCGCTGGAAGGGGCGACGCTGATGTGCTTCTGGTCCGCGGTGATGTTCCTGCCGCCTTACTTCATGTTCGGCCTGTCGCGCCTGCACCTGGCGTCGACTCAGGAGTTGGTGTTCCAGGCCGTCTACCAGGGCTTGCTGATGAGTGTGGTCGCGATCATCTCGTTCAACCGCGCAATTACCCTGATCGGTCCGCGTGCAGCAGCAGCGATCATCGCCTTCGTGCCGCTGACGACTGCGCTGCTGGCTATTCCGTTGATCGGAGAAGTCCCATCGAGCAGCGGGGCTGTCGCCATTTGCGTGATCGCCCTGGGCGTCATCATCACCGCATGGCCGTCCCGCAGCAAGAAGTGACAGGCTCATGAACCCATGAGCAAAAAAGAGGGGAAGTGGCGCTCTATCTCGCTGCTTCCCCTCTTTGTCCTGCGATTACACCTTCCCGCAGATTCTTCCCCTGCTTCGAAGCCTTATTTCGCTGCGCGGTTGATCAGGAAGGTTGTCAGCAAGGGCACCGGCCGCCCGGTCGCGCCTTTTGCCGCGCCGCTCTTCCATGCGGTGCCCGCGATATCCAGGTGCGCCCACGTGTATTTGCGGGTGTAACGCTCAAGAAAGCATGCTGCGGTAATGCTGCCGGCAGGCGGTCCGCCGATATTCGCCATGTCGGCGAAGTTCGACTTCAGTTGCTCCTGGTAGCTGTCTTCGATCGGCATGCGCCATGCCGTGTCGCCGGTCGCACGGCCAGCGACAAGCAGTTCATCGGCTAACGCATCATGATCGGCGTCATGGCGGGTGAACAGGCCTGAGTTGTGATGGCCAAGCGCGGTGATACAGGCGCCGGTCAGCGTGGCGACATCGACCACGGCCGCAGGCTTGAACCGCTCGACATAGGTCAGCGCATCGCACAGGATCAGCCGGCCTTCGGCATCCGTGTTCAGGATTTCGATGGTTTGTCCCGACATCGACGTCACGATGTCGCCCGGACGGGTGGCGGTTCCTGAGGGCATGTTCTCGCAGCTCGGGATCACGGCGATCACGTTGAGCTTGAGCTTCATGCGGCCGACTGCGCGCATGGTGCCCAGCACCGAGGCTGCGCCACACATGTCGTATTTCATTTCGTCCATGCCGGCGCCGGGTTTAAGGGAAATGCCGCCGGTGTCGAAAGTGATGCCTTTGCCGACCAGCACCACCGGCGCATCCTTGGCCTTGCCGCCCATGTGACGGATAACGATGAACTTGGGCGGCTCTACCGTGCCGTTTGTAACCGAGAGGAAACTGGCCATCTTCAAGGCCTGGATCTGCTTGCGGTCCAGCACTTCCACTGCCATCGCGAATTCATCGCCGAGCTTGCGCGCGGTGGTCGCCAGGTAGGTCGGCGTGCATATGTTGGCCGGCAAGTTGCCGAGGGTTTTGGTCAGGTCCATGCCGTCGGCAATCGCCGCGGCCTGGGTGATGGTCGTCCTGGCAGCGCTTGCCATGGCCGTCGGTACGGCGAAAGCGACCTTGCGCACGCCGCTGGTGGCGGATTCCTTGCGGCTCTTGAGCTGGTCGAATCGATAGATATTGTCGCGCAGGGCGCCCACCAGGCTGCGCAGGCACCATGCTGCATCCCTATCCTTGATCGCATCCAGCGGGAGCGCAATCAGCGCGTCGCTGGCGCCCAGTGTGGAGAATGCACGCGCGATGGCTTGCGCTGCGCTACTGAAATCCTTGCTGGCCAGTGCGCCCTGGCGGCCCAGCCCGACCAGCAGGATCCGCTGCGCGGCGGCGCCTGTCTGCCGCAACAGCAGGGTGGTCCCGGCCTTGCCGCTGATGTCGCCCGACTTGACGGCATTGCTGATGACCCGCGCCGTGTCCAGCGCGGCAGCGGGTTCCGAGAGCTTGCCGTCCTCAAAGATACCCACTGCGATGCAGCCGCTCTTGAACTGAGCGATGGCGTTTTTTCCATCAAATGTTTTTATGCTAAAGTCCATGAACGCTCCCTCGAGAATCCTGCAATTATAGAGCCTATCCAACATGATTTTTCAGCGCGCCCTTCGACGTGAGTTGATCAGTAACGCCGGCGCAGTTTTCACTACCCTGTTCACCATCACCATTACGGTCATGCTGATCCGGATCCTGGGCCAGGCCGCAGGCGGCCAGGTCGGGTCGCAGGACGTGGTCGCCCTGATCGGTTTCTCGGCATTGAATTACCTTCCTGTCCTGCTGATCCTCACCGGATTCATATCGGTGCTGCTGGTCGTCACCCGCAGTTACCAGGATTCGGAAATGGTGGTGTGGTTCGCTTCCGGATTGAGCCTTTCACGCTGGATCCGGCCGGTGCTGGGTTTTGGCATGCCGGTCGTGATCCTGACTGCGGTACTCAGTTTTTTTGTGACGCCCTGGGCCAACCAGCAAAGCGCCGAATTCCGCGAGCGCTTTGAGAAGCGTGAAGACCTTTCACGCGTTTCGCCCGGCAAGTTCCAGGAGTCGGCATCGGCCGACCGCATCTTTTTCGTCGAAGGCATCGCCAGTGACGCCAGCCGCGTGCGCAACGTATTCGTCAACACCGTGCGTGACGGCAAGACCAGTGTGGTCGCCGCCCGCGAAGGCCGCATCGAGTTCGACCGGCGCGGCGATAAATTCCTGATCCTGCAAAATGGCCGCCGCTATGACGGCAGCCCCAGCCAGCCTGATTTCCAGTTGATGCAGTTCGAGCGCTACGGTGTGTTGGTGTCGCAGCAATCGAGCTCCGCCGCAGGGGATCGGGCGGCGCGGGCATTGTCGACGCAGCAGCTGATCGCCGAACCCACTGCGTTCAACCTGGGCGAGCTGTTATGGCGCATCGCCTTGCCGCTGATGTGCCTGCTGTTGATGTTGCTGGCCGTGCCGCTGGGTTTCATCAATCCGCGCGGCGGCCGCTCAGGCAACCTGCTGGTGGCATTGTTCCTGTTTATCCTGTACAGCAACATGACCAGCATCTTCCAGGCTGCAGTAGTGCAAAAGCGCATGTCACTGGCCGACGCCGTGTGGCCGGTCCACCTGGTTGCCGCACTGCTGGTACTGTTGCTGTTCATCTGGCGTATCAACGTCAACAGCCCGAAGCATCCGCTGGTGCTTTGGGGGCGCTTCAAGCACGCCATCTCTGCTTCAAAGGCGGCTTCCTGATGCGCCGCAATCCAAACGCCCGGGACCTGGAATGAAAGTCCTGCAGCGTTATCTCGCACGCGAAATCATCCGCTCGGTGATTTTCGTGCTGGTCGCCTTCTTGTCCCTGTTCGCCTTCTTCGACCTGATGAACGAGCTGCAATCGGTCGGCCGGGGCGGATACAAGCTGCAGCACGCCTTTGCCTACGTGGTGCTGGGCATGCCGGGCTATGTCTACGAATTGATGCCGATTGCCGCCCTGATCGGGACGATTTATGTGCTGTCTCAGATGGCCGCACGCTCGGAGTTCACCATCATGCGCGTGTCGGGCCTTTCGACTGTGCAGGCCGGTCGGATGCTGGCGCTGGTTGCGGTCTTTTTTACCGGGCTGACATTCCTGTTTGGAGAGGTCATCTCGCCCAGGGCCAGCGACATGGCGGAGCGGCTGAAGCTGGAATTGCGCGGCACGGCATTGTCCAAGCAGTTCCGATCCGGACTGTGGGCCAAGGATGTGGTGCGCGAGAACGGCATTAGCGGACGTGTAATGGGCTCGCGCTTCCTGAATGTGCGCGAGGTACGATTCGATGGCGAATTGCTCGACTTGACCATTTATGAGTTCGACCGCGACTTCCGCATGACGCGTGCCGTCACTGCGGCCCGCGCGCAATATGCCGGCGCCAACACCTGGAACCTGGCCGAAGTCGCGCAGACCATGTTTCCGGTATCCGGTGCGTCGCTGACAATGGATGAACTGGCTGCGGTGAAGACGCAGAAGTTCAATACCAGCACGCTGGTTTCTGAAGTCACGCCCGATATTCTGGCTGTGCTGTTTGCCGATCCGGACCGCATGTCTGCCTATGACCTGGCGGCCTACACTCGCCATCTCGCCGACAACCAGCAGCGCACCGAACGCTACGAGATCGCGTACTGGAAAAAACTGACCTACCCGTTCGCCGTATTCGTCATGATGGCGCTGGCGCTGCCGTTCGCCTACATGCAAGTGCGTGCCGGTGGCGTCAGCCTGAAAATTTTCGCCGGTATCATGCTGGGGGTGTCGTTCCAGCTCGTCAACAGCCTGTTCGGACATATCGGCTTGCTCAATACCTGGCCGCCGCTGGCGACGGCGGTACTGCCGAGCCTGTTGTTCTTGCTGGTGGCAATCGGGTCCCTGGCCTGGGTGGAGAGAAGATGAGCAATCAAGCAAAGCAAGCCTTAATCCTGTTTGCCCACGGCGCACGCGATCCGCGCTGGGCCGAGCCGTTTCGCAAGCTGGCCGAGCGGGTGCAGGCGCAACGACCGGATATTATCGTTGCGCTGGCGTTCCTGGAGCTGATGTCACCGCGGCTTCCCGATTGCGTGCCGCAACTCGTCGGGCAGGGCTGTGAAAAAATCAGCGTGGTGCCGGTCTTTCTCGGTCAGGGGGGGCATGTACTGCGCGATTTGCCGCTGCTGCTCGATGACTTGCGGCGCGCCTATCCGGAATTGCAGCTCGATGTTGCACAAGCAGTGGGCGAAGACGAATCGGTGCAGGAGGCAATGGCTCGTTATTGCGTGGCGACCCTGTCGGCCTGAGCAGCGGGAGCCAGGAGCCCGAAGTCAGGCTTGACGCGGACCCAGTGCGTTACCGATCATGACCAGTACGGGGCCGGTGCAAGCCTCGATTCCCTGCCGCAGGCCGCCCAGCGTCAGGTACGCCACGCGCTGTCCCGGCAAACTGCAATTCTCGACAATCACCACCGGCGTCTCTGGTGAACGCCCCAGCGCCAGCAGGCGCTCCGCCGTCGTCATCGCTTCCCGCCCGCCCATGTATTGCACGATAGTGTCGCAGGCCGGCAGGATGGTGTCATCCGGCTGGCCGGGCGCGGTGGCGGAGGTGAAAAACGCCACGCTGCGGGCAATGCCGCGCATGGTCAACGGTTGTTTTGCGGCGGCGGCCGCAGCCAGCGCGGCGGTAATGCCGGGGACGATTTCGACTTCAATGCCATGCGCCTCCAGCGCCCGCAATTCTTCGTCGGCGCGGCCGAATATCATCGGGTCGCCGCCCTTGAGTCGCACCACCAGCTTGTAGTCGCGCGCACAAGCCACCAGTCGTTCATTGATTTCCAGCTGAGCGGTGGAACGCTGGCCAGAGCGCTTTCCGACCGATATCTTGATCGCCTGCGGACAAAGGGCCAGCATTTCGTCAGTCACCAGCGCGTCGTACAGCACGACATCGGCCAGGGCCAGCATGCGGGCGCCGCGGACCGTGATAAGGTCAGCCGCGCCGGGGCCGGCGCCGACCAGGAACACCTTGCCGTATGCGCCCGCAGCCATCAGTCCAGCCGCACCATGCCGGCGGCCACGGTCTGGTGCGTCACTTCGTCGATCAGGATGAACGATCCGCTGGCACGCGCGACGTCGTAGGAATCCACCGCCAGCGCCTGTTGCACGTTCACGCTTACCCGCGCGATGCCATTGAGCGCCAGGCTCTTGGCCGGATGGCGCTGCTGGGTGTTGATATCGAGTACCGATTCAATGTCGCTGATGCGGGCCATGACTTGCCGTGTAGTGTGTTTAAGCCAGTACTTGCGCTGCAGGTCCAGCGGCTCTTCAGATAGCCAGCAAATATCGGCCAGCAGGCTTTTCGTGACGGTGGCGGGAGCGTCCGCTGCCGCCATTGTATCCCCGCGCGAAATGTCGAGATACTCGTCGACCAGCAAGGTGATCGACTGGCCGGCGCTGGCGCTCTCCAGCGGCCCGTCGAATGTCAGGATTTCCTTGACGGTTGCCGACTGTCCGCCGGGCTGCACGACGAGCTTGTCGCCCCGGCTGACACTGCCGGCTTCGATCCGGCCCATGTAGCCGCGGAAGTCGCGGGCCTCGTGCCCATTATGGCGGGCAACGAGCTGGACCGGAAAGCGGAATGCGGCATGGTGCGCCTGGTCGTGGACCGGTAGCGATTCAAGCAGCTCGATCAGGGTAGGACCCTGGTACCACGGCATGTTGTCGCCCGGGGTGACGACGTTGTCGCCCACCAGTGCCGACATCGGGATCGGGCGGATGTTTTCCAGTCCCAGCTGGCTTGCAAACACGCGGTAAGCCTCGACAATCCGGTTGTAGATAGCCTGGTCATAGCCGATCAGGTCCATCTTGTTGACCGCAACGATCACATGCCCGATCCGCAGCAAGTGCGCAATGGTCGAGTGACGCTTGGTCTGGACCAGCAATTCCACGCTGCCGTCGTCGCCCAGCTTCACCTTCGACACATCGATCAGGATGACGACGGCATCAGCCGTCGATGCGCCGGTCACCATGTTGCGGGTGTACTGCTCATGTCCCGGTGTATCGGCAATGATGAACTTGCGCTTGGGTGTGGCGAAGTAGCGGTAGGCGACATCGATGGTGATGCCTTGCTCGCGTTCTGCCTCGAGTCCGTCGGTGAGTAGTGACAAGTCGATCGTGTCACCGACGGTGCGCTTGTGGCGGGCCCGCGAAATGGCATCCAGTTGGTCGGCGAAGATGCCCTTGCTGTCAAACAGAAGCCGGCCGATGAGCGTGCTCTTGCCGTCGTCCACGGAGCCTGCGGTAATGAAGCGCAGCAAGCCGCGCTCAGCGTGTTGACCGTCAGGGGCGACGTTCTTTTCCAGTACGGCGTTCATCAGAAATATCCTTCCTTCTTGCGTCGTTCCATCGATGCTTCCGAGGTCTGGTCATCCATCCGCGTTGCGCCCCGCTCCGTAATCTGCGTGATCGCCGTCTCGGCGATGATCGCATCGACCGAGGTCGCGTCGGAGGCCACCGGGCAGGTGCAGGAAATGTCGCCGACCGTGCGAAAGCGCACGCTGCGGGTCTCGATCAATTCTCCCGGGCGCGGCGGTGTCAGCGGGGTCACCGGCACCAGCAGGCCGTTGCGCGCAATCACCTGGCGCTGGTGGGAAAAATAAATGTCCGGCAATTCGAGCTGCTCGCGCCCGATGTATTGCCAGACATCGAGTTCGGTCCAGTTCGATATCGGAAACACGCGCATGTTCTGCCCTGGATGGACGCGCGTGTTGTACAGGTCCCAAAGCTCGGGACGCTGGGCCTTCGGGTCCCACTGGCCGAATTCGTCGCGGAACGAGAAAATGCGCTCCTTGGCCCGCGCTTTTTCTTCATCGCGGCGTGCGCCGCCGATGCAGGCGTCGAACTTGTGCTGGCTGATGGTTTCCAGCAAGGTCACTGCCTGCGCGGCATTGCGCGAATCGGTCTGCGGGTTGCGCAGGCGCACCGTGCCGCGGCGGATTGATTCTTCTACCGAGCCGATGATCAGGCGCTCCCCCAGTTCAGCGACCCTGCGGTCCCGAAATTCAATGACTTCGGCGAAATTGTGGCCAGTGTCGACATGCACCAGCGGGAAAGGAAATTTGCCAGGGCGGAAGGCCTTCTCGGCGATGCGCAGCATCACTACCGAATCCTTGCCGCCGGAAAACAGCAGTGCCGGATTGGTGCACTCTGCGGCGACTTCGCGCATGATGTGGATCGCTTCGGATTCCAGCCAGTCAAGGTGCGCGCGGCTGCTGGTCGCCTGCTTGCCGATATTCCGGATGCCCCGGTCTGCTACTGTATTCATGGTCCTGAACCCTCGATGGATGTTTGCTCGCTCCTGATCCGTACCAGCTTGCCGTTCACCTGATGCAGGCCACACTCTTTTGACTGTGGGTCTTCCCACCACCAGCGGCCGGCACGGACGTCTTCGCCTGGCTTGATCGCACGGGTGCAGGGTTCGCAGCCGATCGACGGATAGCCCTTTTCATGCAAGGCATTGACAGGGACGGCATTGCTGCGCAGGTAGTGCCAGATGTCTGCTTCCGACCAGTCGGCGAGCGGATTGAATTTTTCCATCTGGTGGGCGGCGTCATGCTCTTGTACCGCAAGCGCCGCGCGGGTGGCCGATTGCGTGCGCCGCTGGCCGGTGATCCAGGCTTGTTTGCCAGCCAGCGCGCGCTGCAGCGGCTCGACATTGCGGATGTGGCAGCATTGCTTGCGCAATTCGACGCTGTCGTAAAAGGCATCGTGGCCGAATCGGACGACATACGCATCGACAGCGGCTGGCTGGGGGCGGTACACCGCAAGCCGGTAAGCATAGGTGTCGTGAATGCGCTGAAGCATGGCGAGTGTCTCGTCATGCAGACGGCCGGTGTCGAGGGTGAAAATCGTGATCGGTAATCCGGTGCGCAGGATCAGGTCGGTGAGCACCATGTCCTCGGCAGCCAGGCTGGACGCGAATACGGCGGGTGAAAAGTCTCCCGCAATACGCGCCAGCGTCCGCTTCGTGGCGGCCACCAGTTCATTGTACTGAGGAGATATGGTGCTCATGACTGGACTGCTCCCGCGCTGCGGTCGACGCGCCGGAAAAGTGGCGTTTTTTGATCCCACGACGCCTGGTAAGTCACGGAAAAATCGGTCAGGCCCTTGAGCGCATCATCGATACTGCGGTCCGGGCGGGTCGCGAATGCATCGAAGCCGACCCGCTGCATGTAGAACAGCTGATCTCGCAGCACATCGCCAATGGCGCGCAACTCGCCTTCGAAGCCCAGCCGGGTGCGCAGGTTCCAGGCAATCGAATAGCCGCGGCCATCGGTGAACTTGGGGAATTCCACCGCAATCACCGGCAGGCGCGACACGTCGTCTTTCAGGGACTCTGATCGTTCATCGCTGGCAAGCCACACGCCGACATCGGTGCGCAATGCCAGCGCGGTGCGCTGCGCAAGCCATACCGCAAGCGGCACCAATACCGGGCCGCCCGGAATCGCGACCATGGCGCTCGATTCACCTTCGCCAAGCTTCAACAGTGTCCAGTTGTCGTCGACGATCTGTCGATCCTTGATGATCTTACGCATAGCTGTTCTCCTCGCTGCTGCCTTGCAGTGCAATCGGCGCACCATAGACCTTGTCCTTGAATGGCGTCACGCCGATGCGGCGCACGGTATCGATGAACCGTTCATCCTCGACGCGAAGCGTCACATACACGTCGAGGATGCGTTCGATCACGGCCGGCATCTGGCTGGCTGAAAACGACGGCCCGATTATCTTGCCGATCGCACTGTCGTTTCCTTGTGCGCCGCCGATCGATACCTGGTACCACTCGGCGCCATCCTTGTCGACGCCGAGGATGCCGATGTTGCCGACATGGTGGTGGCCGCAAGCATTGATACAGCCGGAGATATTCAGGTCGATCTCGCCGATGTCGTGCTGGAAATCGAGGTCGTCGAAGCGCTGTGCGATTGCAGCGGCAATCGGAATCGATTTCGCATTCGCCAGCGCGCAGAAATCGCCGCCAGGGCAGCAAATGATGTCGGTCAGCAGTCCGATATTGGGCGTGGCCAGTCCCTCTGACTTGAGCTCCTGCCACAATTCGAACAAGGCTGCCTGGCGGACATCGCCCAGCACCAGGTTCTGTTCATGCGTGACGCGCAGTTCGCCAAAGCTGTAGCGCTCGGCCAGGTCGGCGACGAAGTCGA
The DNA here is from genome assembly GCF_030645335.1 of Lacisediminimonas sp. Classification (GTDB taxonomy): domain Bacteria; phylum Pseudomonadota; class Gammaproteobacteria; order Burkholderiales; family Burkholderiaceae_D; genus Lacisediminimonas. The sequence continues at coordinate 10,933 of NZ_JAUSNH010000016.1, forward strand.
TCTGTCGGGCAGTGGCGTCGCCAGGCGGCACGCCCGTCTTCTTCAGTGAAACGCTGACAATCGCGTAACCGGGCATGCAATGCGCGCGCACATTGCGTTTCATCCAGCTGCCGAATGCCTTGGATTGCGCTTTTTGCTGCGTCAGCAGCGCATCCGCGTCCGGCAGCGTCTGATAGGCGGGGGCCGCAAAAAAAGTGCTGACGCGTTTGAGTTCAGCCGCAGTCAGCGTGCCGGGCCCATCCTTGATGTCGTTCCATTGCGCTTGGACCTGGCGCGCAAACTCTTCTACACCGAGTGACTTCACCAGGATCTTGATCCTGGCCTTGTAGATGTTGTCGCGCCGGCCGTATTCGTTGTAGACGCGCATGATCGCTTCGGTATAGGTCAGCAAGTGCTGCCACGGAAGGAATTGGCGGATGATGCTGCCCAATATCGGCGTGCGGCCCATGCCGCCGCCGGCCAGGACCTGGAAGCCAAGTTCACCGTTCTCGTCATGCACTGCATTGAAGGCGACGTCATGCACCAGTGTTGCGGCCCGATCTTCGCTGGCGCCGTTGAATGCAAACTTGAACTTGCGCGGCAAGTAGGCAAACTCGGGATGGAAGGTGCTCCACTGCCGCAGGATTTCCGCGAAGGGGCGCACATCGGCCAGCTCATCGGCGGCCACGCCGCAGAATTGATCGGAGGTGATATTGCGAATGCAGTTGCCGGAAGTCTGGATCGCATGCAACTCCACTGATGCCAGTTTTTCCAGGATCAGCGGCGTTTCTTCCAGTTCGACCCAATTGAACTGGATGTTCTGGCGGGTCGTGAAGTGACCATAGCCACGATCATGCTCACGCGCGATGCGGCCCAGCATGCGCATTTGCACGGACGAAAGCAGGCCGTAGGGTATGGCCACGCGCAGCATGTAGGCGTGGCGCTGGAAGTACAGGCCATTTTGCAGCCGCAGTGGACGAAATTCTTCCTCGGTCAGTTGGTCAGCCAGCCGGCGCCGTACCTGGTCGCGGTACTGGGCGATGCGTTCCTTGACGATTTGATGATCATATTGGTCGTAGCGGTACATGATGCTCCTTGCGAATTTGATTGCTGCAGCTGGCTAGAAGGCCAGCCTGGCGGCGCGGCCTGCCAGCGTCGTTGCTCGTACCAGGCGGCTTAATGCTTTGGATAGAGCAAGTGCGATGGGTGCACCGATGTCGATGCCGGGTAAGGACGCTATATACGCAATAGTCATATCGCCCGTCGCAAAGAAGCAGGAATGGTAATAAACTGGTGGCTTATTCCAAACGACAGACAATCTATTTACTTATATGCGCAGTTGATATGAAGGATTGTCACGGAACGCAGCAGGCCACATCGGGAGTCAAGGCATGAACCTTCATCAACTTCGCTTTGTCCGCGAGGCCGTCAGGCAGGGCTTCAACCTGACCGAGGCGGCAAAGGCATTGTTCACATCGCAACCCGGTGTCTCCAAGGCCATCATCGAGCTTGAGGAAGAGTTGGGTGTGGACATCTTTGCCCGGCACGGCAAGCGCATACGCGGCCTGACCGAGCCTGGCCGTGCGGTCTTGCAGTCGGCCGAGCTGATCCTGAAGGAGATCGATAGCTTGAAGCGGATCGGCAATGAATTTGCCGCGCAGGATACCGGCAGTTTCACCATTGCCACCACCCATACGCAAGCGCGCTATGCCTTGCCCAAGGTGGTGCAGGCGTTTGCCCAGCGATATCCAAAGGTAAGATTGTCATTGCTGCAGGGAAATCCCAGGCAAGTGGCGGACATGGTGTTGCGCGACCAGGCCGATATTGCGATTGCAACCGAGTCCATCGCCGAGGTGGCCGGACTGGTATCGCTACCTTGCTATCAATGGGAGCATATGGTCGTCGTGCCACCTGATCACGCGTTGCTGAAGTCGCGCTCGCTGACGCTGGAGGAGATAGCCGCCTGGCCCCTGATCACGTACGACGCCGCATTCGCCGGCCGCAACAAGATCGACAAGGCGTTTTCAATGCGCGGCCTGAAGCCCGATGTACTGCTCGAAGCGATCGATGCCGATGTCATCAAGACCTATGTCGAACTGGGCATGGGCGTGGGCATCATTGCCGGCATGGCCTATGACGCCGAGCGCGATGTCAATCTGCGGGCAATTCCGGCCGGTCATTTGTTTGGCACCAATGTTTCGCGGGTGGCGCTCAAGCAGGGAGCCTACATGCGGGGTTATGTCTATACCTTCATTGAGCTGATGACGCCGACGGTCAATCGCAAGCTGATCGACCAGGTAATGAGCGGCACGAATGAAATGTACGAACTTTGACCGTGAAAGCTTGCGCGTGGAAATGGGCGCGAACAGATGAGCGGTTCAGTTCGGGCGCAGCGCGCCAGCCGGCGTACTCGCCGTAGCGATAGGGCGACACCCATGAGGAAGGGCAATGCTCCCGCTCACGTGTGCCGCGTCTGAAAGAAACAGAAATCAAGAAATGAAAATCAGGAACCCACGGTTTGCGCTGATCCTGATGGCGTTGTCGCCGCCAATGCGACAGCGCGTGCCTTGCGCGCCTGCTTCGCACGCAAGGTAGACGGTGGCAAGCGCCGCAGCGTTTTGAGTGCGTCCAGGTCCCTGATTGTGATCGAACGCTGGTCAACGATGATCAAGCCGATCTCGTTGAACGCAGACAGCGTACGGCTGACGGTCTCCAGCGTCAGCCCAAGGTAACTGCCGATTTCATGGCGCGTCATGCGCAGGTTGAATACCTTGCTGGAATATCCCATGTCCGCAAAGCGATCCGACAGCGACACCAGGAAGCGAGCCACCCGCGCTTCTGCCGACAGTCCGCCCAGCATGCTGACCATCGCCTGTTCCCGCACCAATTCACGGCTCATCACGCTGTACATGGCATGCTCAAGTTCGGCGTGGGTACGGCCGATGGCGGTAAATTTCTTGAAGGGCAACAGCACCAGGTCGCAACTCGACAAGGCCACGGCTTCTGACGAATAACGCCGACTGTGTATGCCGTCCACACCGAACAAATCGCCTTTCATGGGAAAGCTGAGTACCTGTTCGTTGCCGAACTCATCGATGGCGACTGTCTTGAGGAAGCCGGAGTGAACAATATAGAGTGTGTCGAAAGCCTGTCCGATGGTATGTATCCGCTGGCCAGTCTTGAACTGCACATGCTGGAACAGGGATTCTTCATCGTCAAGTGAGGACGCCGCCGTCGGCAACCGAAGAAGGTCGCAGAGTTCTTTCAAGTTGGACCAAAGCTTCCCTTGTCGTTGCCATCCTGCGTCCTGGACGTGAAGCATGGACGCAGGGAAATCGGGCCTGATGTCGGGCGTCTGAGTGGTTAGCATTGAATCTCCTGTTTATCGTATTGGTTGACCGGCTGCCAGCGCGGTCCTGTTACCGCACCAGCGCTCGCCGATGTGACTTGCAATGCCTTCGAGAAAAACGGCCCAAGCCACGAGTGGAGGCCGATGCTATTGCTGCGTGTCACAAATCGCGGGCACGTGCTTAGTATCCCAATCGACCGTGGGAAACACTATCAGCAGTCGCTGATTCGGGCTGTAGGAGCCAATATTGAAATTTAGGATAATTCCTAATGGCGCAGGATTGGGGATGACGCGGGCGCCGGGCAGGTGCGATGCGCCGCGTGGCGGCGGGGAATTGCTGCCGGCGATCGGGGAGCTACATTTTCAGCGGATTGAGCAGCCCGTGCACGACCGCGTACTGAACCAGGTCGGCCAGCGAGGGCACGCCCATCTTGTGCAGTATGCGGGTCTTGTGGGTGCTGACGGTCTTGACCGACAAGTGGAGTGACTCGGCGATTTCAGTGATGGACTTGCCGCTGACGAGCATGCTGAATACTTCAAACTCGCGATCCGACAATTGCTTGTGGGGCAGGTCTTCCATGACCGACGGCATGGCGTCCATGGCGAGCTGTTCGGCGACTTCCAGGCTGATGTAAGGCCGGCCCGAGGCAACCCGCCGGATTGCGCTGACCAGCTGCGTGCCCGCGCTTTCCTTGGTCAGGTAGCCGCGTGCGCCGGCACGGATGGCGCGCACGGCATACTGCTCCTCGTCGTGCATGGTGAGGATCAGGATCGGCAGCTTGGGCATCTCGTCCTTGATCTGGCGGATCAGCTCGACCCCGTTGCGGCCCGGCATCGAGAGATCCAGCATCAGCAGGTCGAACCCGCCCTTGCGCACTTGCGCCAGGGCTTCAAAGCCATCGGTTGCCTCGCCCACGACCTGGATGTCTTCTGCGCCTTCCAGTATGCGCTTCAAGCCTTCGCGCATGATGGTGTGGTCGTCTGCAATAACAATGCGAATCATGGAGGGTGCCTGATCGAAGGAAGCGTGAACGCGGGAATTGAGGACTGATGCTTGTTCGCAAGCGAGGTCATTCTATTGCAGGTAACAGGGATTGCGCGAGCACAAGCTGTTGATGGATGTCAAACAGGTTTGCCAAAAGTGCAGTCCGTTCACGCATCCGTCAACTGATACACTGGCAACCTCAGCTATTTATCGACCCGCCATGCAAATACAGATCGGTGACATCGGGCACATCATCCAGCTGGCAATTGCACCTGTGTTCCTGCTCACGGGTGTCGGTACCAACTTGCTGGTGCTCACTAATCGCCTGGCCCGGGTGATCGATCGTTCCCGTGTGCTGGAAGATCGGATGGAGGCGCGGGGCGAGGCGGTGATGGATGCCTCCCTGGCGGAAATCGCCATCCTGTACCGTCGCGCCAAGCTGATCAATAGCGCGATTACCCTTTCCACCACCTGCGGCTTGTTGATCTGCCTGGTGGTTGCCGCCCTGTTCCTCGGCGATGCCCTTGGGCTGGGCCTGGCCACGCTGATTGCCGGGCTATTCGTGCTGGCGATGTTTTGCCTGATCGGCAGTTTCGTCTTCCTGCTGCGTGAAATCTTTGTGGCGACCAATTCGCTTTGGATGGGGCGGCTTGCGCACCGCCATACAAGGAGTTAAAAAGGCCATTTGTTCGGTTGACGAATTATCTGCCTTGGCGCATTGTTCGCCAAACAACTTGTTGACTCAAGGCATCATGATCCCTAGCGATTCTCAGGATGGCGATCTGGATCGCGACTTCGATGCGTCGATGCTCGCCCTGGTAGCGCAGTCAGTGGGTTTCATCGTGGCCATCTATGAAATTGAAGATGACCTGATCTACCTCAGCGATCAGTGGTCGCTGCTGACCCGCGCCAACGCCAATCCTGTTTATCTGAGTGTCCACGAGTTCAGCACCCTGGTGCATCCGGACGATTTTCCGGCGGTTTCGGAAGCACTCGGCGCATGCTTGCGCGGCGAGAGTGAAAACTGGGATGTGGAATTGCGGGTGCGCGCGGCCACCGGCGAATGGCGCCGGCTGATGTTGCGGGCCAGGATTGCCGCCCGCAGCGAGTTAGGCGCACCGCAGCGCATCATGGGCGCCATGTTCGATGTATCCGATCATCATCGGGCATCTGCCGGCACCGAGGTACAAGACGAGGTTTACCGCTCGTCGTTCGAGCAGAGCATCAATGGCATTTTGCTGGGCACGCCCGACGGTGGCATCTTGCGTGCCAATCCGGCGGCCTGCCGCATGTCGGGGTATACGGAAACCGAATTGATCAGCCTGGGGCGCGACGGCCTGATCGATACCAGCGATGGCCGCCTGGCGGGATTCCTCACCCAGCGGCGATACTTTGGCAAGAGCAGGGCCAGCGTGTCGCTGATCCAGAAAGATGGCAGCCTGCTCGAAGTCGAACTGACCTCCGTGCTGTTTACCGATAGCCAGGGTTTGCGCAAGAACGTCATTACCCTGTACCCGGCCTCCGACAATGGCAGCGCCGAGCGCTCGCTTTATCGCGTCACCCGGATGTATGAGGCCCGCAAGCAATGCAGCAAGGCCATCATCCTGTCCAAGAGCAGGGACACCATGCTGGCCGAGGTATGCCGTGTGGCAGTGGCGTCGCAGCACCTGGCGCTGGCATGGTTTGGTACAGTGGACCCGGCAACGCTTGCGGTGGTGCCTGTTACCCGTTGCGGCGACGAATCGGAATTCCTCGACACCGCCTATTTTTCCGCCGATGCGCGGGTCGACGAAGGCCGCGGCCCGGTTGGCCGGGCATTGCGCGAGAACCGGGCGCAGACATCCAATGACTTCCTGCGCGATCCGGAAGCGGAACCCTGGCGCGTCCTGGCCGGCCGCCATGGCATGCGCTCGGTTGCAGTGCTTCCGCTGGGACAGGGCGGCGAGCAAGTCGGTGTGTTGGTGCTGCATGCGCGCGAGCTTGATTTTTTCGACCCGCAATTGCTGGAACTGCTGATCGAACTGGCGCAAGAGATATCGTTTGGCCTGGAAAACCTGCAGCGCGACGCCGCCTTGCATGAAAGCGAGTCCCGCTTCCGGACGCTATGGGAAACCGCACTCGACGCCATCGTGATCCTGGACGAGCAATCCCTGGTCCACTATGCCAACCCCGCCATCACCACGCTGTTTGGTTACCGCATCGAAGAAATCATCGGCCGCGGCTTTTGCATGCTGTATCCGCCGGCGCAGGGCGAGGTCCATGAGCGCGCCATGCAGCGCTACCTGTCCGCGCCGCGTTCCGGGCGCCGCTGGCGCGCGGTAAGCACCATCGGTCGCCACAAGGACGGTCGCAATATCCTGATCGAGATCACCTTCAACGATGTCACCATTGACGGTGCGCGCCGCTTCATCGGTTATGTCCGCGACGTCACGCAGCGCAAGCAGGCCGAGCAGTTGAACCGCAAGCAGAACAGCATCCTGCGCCGCATTGCCGGCGGAGCCGGGCTCGACCCCACGCTGGAGGCAATAGCGCGGATGGTGGAGGGCGAGATGGAGGAGACGGTCTGCGCCTTCCTGGTGGCCGACGATAGCGCATCGGGCTTCACTGATTGCGTTGCGCCTTCACTGCCGGTTGCGGTGGGCAAGGCGCTGCTTGCCACGGAGATTGCCAAGTCGGCCGGGCCGGCTGGTGCAACTGCGCAGCGCAGGGAGCCGGTAATCCTGGCGGACCTGTCGGTGCAAACTGCATGGCCGGAAGCAGTCCAGGCCATCGTGTCGCGCGGCATCCTTGGGTATTTCTGCTGGCCCATCATCGGGCGCTCGTCACATTTGCTGGGCGTCATGGTGGTAGAGCGGGGCGAGCCCGGCGTACTGGGACCGGCCCACAACCGGGTCGTCCAGCTCGCGCTCGACCTTGCTGGCGTTGCCATTGAAAGCCGCAAGTCGGAAGAGCTGATCCGGCATCTTGCCCAGTTCGACGAATTGACCGGCCTGGCAAACCGCACTTTCCTGATCGAGACCCTTGAGCGTTCGATCGCCCGGGCGCGGCGGGGCGAGGCGCAGGTCGGTGTATTGTTCGTCGACCTCGACCGCTTCAAGCTTATCAACGACACCATAGGCCATGAAGCCGGCGACATCGTATTGCGCGAAGTTGCCCGCCGCTTGCAAGATGTGGTGCGCAAGGGCGACCAGGTTGGGCGCTGGGGCGGTGACGAATTCATCGTGGTGATCGAGCAGTACGTTGACGTTGGCACCCTGACCCGGGTGGCAGACAAGCTGATCAATGCGATTTCGGTGCCGATCGCCGTGGGCGATATCGAGTACCAGCTCACCGCCAGCATCGGCATATGCACCTGGCCGGACGATGGTCCGGACCTGCAATCATTGTTGCGCAATGCCGATCTGGCGATGTATCGCGCCAAGGAGCAGGGACGCAACAGTTTCCGTTTCTTTTCGGCGCAGATGGGTGTCAGTTCGCTTGAGCGGGTACGGCTGGAGTCGGGCTTGCGGCAGGCCGTGGAAAATGACGAACTGGTGCTGCATTTCCAGCCCAAGCTCGATCTGCTCACTGGCGAGATCACCGGCATCGAGGCGCTGCTGCGCTGGCAGCATCCGCAGCAGGGCCTGATCTGGCCGCTGAAGTTCATTGAACTGGCAGAAGAAACCGGCCACATCGTTGCCATCGGGCGCGCGGTGCTGCGCAAGGCTTGCGAGCAGATGCGGGCCTGGCAGATGGCGGGCCTGACTTCCGGCCGGATTGCGGTGAACCTGTCGGCGCGCCAGTTGCTCAGCGAAACCCTGATTTCGGATGTGGCCGGGGCGCTGGAGGAGAGCGGCCTGCCGCCAGGCATGCTGGAACTGGAGATTACCGAAAGCATGTTGATGAACAACGCCCGTGCCGGGCTAAAGCGGCTGGCCGAGCTGCGCGGCATGGGGGTGCACCTGTCGATGGACGATTTCGGAACCGGCTACTCGTCGCTGGCGAACCTGAAGCGCTATCCGATCGACAGCGTCAAGATCGACCGTTCCTTCATCCGCGACCTGCCGCACGACAGCAATGATGCGGCAGTCACCGAAGCCGTGGTGGCGATGGCGCATGCACTCAAGCTGCGTGTGGTGGCCGAAGGGGTCGAAACCGAGGCGCAACTCAATTTTCTGCACGCCCAGAAATGTGACGAAATACAAGGCTACTACTTCAGCCGGCCGGTCGCTGCTGCGGTGCTGGAGGATTTCATGCGACGTTATGTTTCGTCCGACCGCATCCGGCTGGCGCTGCAGGGCGGGCAGACAAAAATGCCTGCCGCGCCACCGCTGCTGCCATCCCGCGACCCCGGGTAATTGCTGCTGGCTGCCTGCTTACCAGCCGGGCGCCTGCTGGCGAACGCGCATCACCATAAGGCGCGGCCGACATTGGGATCAAGTATCCATCCCGGTGGTATTCGCGTGCCGAATGCCGCGCCATAGCCCTCCATGCCCCCCTGCGCCTGCATTGGCCCCCAGGCCTGCTGCAAAAAATTTTCACCGCCACCCATCAGCGTCGAAAATGGCGACAAGGAAAAGCTTTGGATTCCCGCCGCCGGTGAGCGCGTCATGCCGCCGATCTGTGTGCTGACCCCTGGACCGGATCGCATGGCTGCCGGGAATTGTTGCGCCGGAGGCTGCAGGCCCAATGCGATCAGTACGTCGGGCATGCCAAAGCCGGTTCTTTTCGGATCGCCGATATTGATCGCCCTGGTGCTGAACCGGATGATCTGGAACAGGCGCTCGACCCGCTCCGCGCTGCGGGTCGCATAGCGCTGCTGGAAGTCCGGGTGGTGCGCCAGGACCAGTGCGGCCAGTCCCGTCACATGCGGCGCTGCCATTGATGTACCGTCCCACACAGCGAAGTTATTGTCCGGAACCGAAGAGGTAATCGCCACACCGGGCGCACATACCGCAATCTGCGGTCCGAAGCAGGAAAACTTCGCACTGAAGTAACCATCGGCATCGATCGCGCTGCCGACTGTTTCGGTGTGATAGCTGTCAGGCGGGAATTCCCCCACCTTGCCGATTGCCGCCACCGCCAGCACATGCGGCGAGGACGCCGGATACTGCACTTCATTACCGGAATTGCCGGCCGCGACAATGCAGGCAATGCCCTGCCGCCGCGCCCGCAACAATTGCTGCTCCAGCGCTTCGGACGGCTGGGCGCCGCCCAGGCTCAAGTTGACCACGTCCACCTGCTGCTCGATGCAGTACTCCAGCGCGTCGATCAGTTGGCTGACCTGGCCGCCGGGGAACAGCTTGCAGACGTGGATCTCGGCGTCAGGCGCGAATCCGCGGATGCCGCGCGGGCCATCGCTGCCGGCGATCACGCCGGCGCAGTGTGAGCCGTGCGCAATCATGTCTTCGGTCCAGGTACCTGGCGAGGTGCGCTTGTTGATGATGTCGATGCCCAGGTGCACGCCCTTCAGGTCATCATGGCTGGTGGCGGCGCCGGAATCGATGATCGCAATCCTGATCCCCTGCCCGCGAAACTGTGGCGGCAGCCGGTCCAGCCGCATCGCCTTCTGGCCCCAGCCCAGCGCCTGCTGCTGCGGGAACAGCGACAGCGACGGCCAGTCGGCAAGCGGGCGCAGTCCGACCACGTTGGGCCCATCGAAATCGATGTCCGGGTTGCGCTGGTAAAAGCTCCAATGATCCGCCCTGGGTTTGACATAGAGCGCGCTGATGCTGTCCGGTGTTTCGCCAAACAGTGTCAGCAGCGCCCGGCCCTGCGCATCGGTGGTGGCATTGGCTGGCAGCAGGCTGCCAAACAGGTAAACTTCCGCGCCGGCCACGGGCGCGTTGTCGGCACCCACCACAAGCACGCCGACCTGGACCGGCACGCTGCCCTGTGTCGTGAATCCCGCCACCATGCCCGGTGCCGAGAAGCTCGGGTCAAGCAGGTGCAGGCTCTGGTCCGGTTCGACAATCACCCGCCCTTGTCCCTGCTGGTTCAGGTTGCTCGCCTTGTCGTCTGCCATGCGCGCCACCAGCACGCTGCTGGAGTCGCCGATTCCGGCACCGAGTGCACCGATCGCCGACTTCGGCTTGATGATGTCGACGATCTCGATGTCGGGGCTGTTGCGCAAGGCCTGTTCGATCACGTTCGACTGCAGTGGCATCAGTCCCATCATCATCAGGCCTTCTTGCTGGCGGCTGGCGACCAGGAACTGTGACTTGCGCCGGCCGATCCGGTGCGGCCCGGGGGCAGGGCCGGCAGCATTGGCGGGGGCCAAGCGGTCGGAGGAGGGCTGCTTGTCGGCCTCGGAAGACGCCGGGGTAGCGCTGCCGGTGCTCGTGTGTCGTTTTGTCATATTGTTGATCCTGTTTCGTTTCAATTCCCGCCACCGGGGAAGGGGGACAGTGGCTGGTCCGGTTCGATGCTCAGGCGAGTCGCTGCGCGGAATCGGTGACGCAAGGCCTTTGCCTGTGCGTCATTCATCCGCACCACCGCGGTATGGGGCGCGTGCGGCGGGCCGATGGTGTCTTCGAGTTCAAGCGCCGGGTCGCTGCGTATGCCATCGAGTACATCGGCCAGCGTGGCGGGATCCGCGGCGTGAACCAGGTAACGTGTTGATGCGGGTCTGCTCATGTCGTTGTTCGCTCAGTTAACAAGAAGGGCCGGACCCGTATCCGGATCCGGCCATGGCCGTGGGCGCCTGCGACGGGCGCCGCGCAAACTGTCAGTGGATGGTTTGCTGGCCAAACCCTGCGCCGGTGGCGCCCTGCGGATTGGCATAGCCAGTCCCGCCACCCTGCTGTCCTTGCTGTGCCTGCTGCTGCATCAACTGCTGCAGCATTTGCTGCTGCGCCAATTGGGCCTGCAGCGCATACGCCGTTGCCGGATCATTGGCGAAGGGCAGGATCTGCCCGATCTGACCGGCGATGTTGCCAATCTGCGAGCCCAACTGCTGGTTGCCCAGCATGCCGCCGACGGCGCTGCCCACTGGTTGGCCGTATTGGCTCAGCAGGTTGCCGAACCATCCTTGCGGCCCCAACGACTGCTGTCCCTGGCCAGGCTGTTGCTGTTGCTGCTGCTGTTGGGCTTGTTGCCATGCTTGCTGTTGCGCCAGTTGGGCGTAGGCCAGCGTGGCGGGATCAGCGTTGAACGGCAGCATGCGGCCGAACTGCCCGGCTATGCCGCCGATGGTGCTGCCCATTCCCCGGTTGCCGAGCAAGCCGCCGATGGCGCCGCCGACCGGTTGTGCAATCTGTCCGAGCAAATTGCCAAAGAATCCCTGCGGCGCAAATTGCTGGCCCTGGCCCTGTTGCGCCTGTTGCTGTTGTTGTTGCTGCTGTTGCAGCAACTGTTGGAGTTGCTGCAGTTGCTGTAGCTGTTGCAGTTGCGCCGGATCGGCATTGAAGGGCAACATTGAACCGAGCTGTCCTGCAATTCCGCCTATCGTGCTGCCCAGTCCCCGGTTGCCGAACATGCCGCCGATGGCGCCGCCAAGTGGTCGTCCAACCTGGCCGATCAGGTTGCCGAAAAATCCTTGCGGCGCCAGTTGTTGCTGTTCCTGTGGCTGTTGCTGCTGTTGCTGCAGATTTTGTAGTTGCTGCAGTTGCTGCAGTTGCTGCAGTTGCTGCTGCTGTTGGGCTACTTGCATCGGATCCGCATTGAAGGGCAGGAAGCCCCCGCCGATGCCGCCCGCGATCTGGCCGATCTGTCCACCCAACTGCGAATTGCCGAACAGGCCACCGATGCCGCGCCCCACCAGGCCACCGACCGGCCCGCCCAGCAGGCTGCCGAATAGCCCCTGTGGAGCCAGACCGCCACCGCCACCATAGGATTGCGCATAGGGATTGGCGTTGTATTGGGATTCGTACATGTGAAACTCCTTTGTATGGATTTGCCGGTCCGGGCATCCGACATGCCAGTCCGGTTGTCCGAACTACGCATGCCAATGCCGTGCACCCTGTATTGCCCTGCGACCGGCCAGATTTTTCTTCGATTTCGGGTGCAGAACCGATTGCCCCCGCGTGAGTTTGCTGCGGCAGAAGAACCACGACCGACGTGTCCTTCATGCTGCGAGCAGTGTTGTCGGGCGCCGTGGGGTTTTCAAGCCGTGCTGGGGCAGACTTGAGAGGTCTCAATAGGGCTGCAGTCAGCGTTAAGCCGGTGCACATTAAGGTCGATTAGCGAACGTTTTTTATGGTCCTGCCGCAGCAGGATTGCCGCGCCGGTAGTGTTCGCTACAGTGCCCGCTACATACCTACCGTTGACGGTCCGGCTCATGCCAGCGGCGATGCTCACCGCCACCATGCAGCCGGCGCAGTTCATGCTCGTGCCACTGGCGAAGGTGCAGCTCTTCCTCGAACAGACGCCGGTCGCGCAGCGAGGGGTCGCCATGGGTAAATGGCGGCGGCTGCGGCGGTACAGGCTGCCAGCCCGGGTAGAAAGGCTGCATCGACGTATAGGGAAAAGCCGGCGTGACGAAAGGCGAGGGAGAGGGCGCTTGCAGCAAGGGCGGCGGTGGATTGAACATTCCCGGGCTTGGCGCAAGATGCGGGAGCGGCGCTGGCGGCGCGCGATGATGCGCCCCGGGTGGCGGATTGACCAGCCCCCTTGCTCCATGCGCCAAGGCGTTGAGCGGCGCCCACAGGTACAGGCACGCAGCAAAAGCAACAAGACCAGTAATGATGCGCATGACAGGACTCCGGACAAGGTCGCCTGGTGGAAGCCGGCACCCGATAACTTTGACATGCCGGAAACAGGATCGATGCCGGCAGGCGCAAAAAAAGCCCGGTTCGTTGCCGGTCCGGCTATTGACCCGGGTCAAGCAGTTCCGGTAAGGTAAGCGCCTCCCATCTTTCCTGGCTGCACAGCATGCGCGACTCTTCCGGTTCTACCGCACGGGCGTTACCGGGCAAAAGCAGGCAGTTCAATTTCAGCAAGCTGCAGGCCGTGCTGTGCATGGCGGCGTCGGCTGCGGTGAGCGTCGCCCTGCTGGCCTGGGCGATTTCAGCCTGGTCCTGAGCATCGGGCGCTGATGTCTTCCGCCAGGCTGCTGGTGGATCAACAACGCATTGCCGATTGACCACAAGCAAGACCGCCACTACACTGGCGCCGTACTGGTGCACGCACGCCTGTCTGGCGTGCAGTTAAACGGGAAACACGGCGCGAAGCGCGGCTTCGCCAACGTGTGCTGCCCCCGCAACGGTAAGCAAGCGTATGGGTCATCCATACCGGCTGTCATGAAGCCACTGTGCCGAAGTCCGGCATGGGAAGGCCGGCAGTTTGTCTTGCTAGCCCGGATACCGGCCCGTACAGGTGAAGACCTCGCGCAAGCAGGCCTTCGTTCGAACCGGGCTTGCGGGGAAGCCGGCCCGGTACTCCTCGTAGCAAACCATCATCATGAACCCTCGTTTTACCTGCGCTCCCGCATGGACGCCGTTCGCACTCGCCCTGGCCATTGGCGCGGCTTATTCTCCACTCTCCCAGGCGCAAGCCAGATCCGATGCCACGCTGCCTGAAGTCCAGGTAAGCGGCTCGCGCTTTGTCAGCGATCCGGTTTTCGCGCCGCTTGGCGCCACCGTCATCAGCGCCGATGAAATCCGCGACGCCGGCATCGGCAACGTCAGTGAGGCGATACGCAAGCTGGGCAATGTATCGGGCCGACAAGGCTTTACCGCGCCGGATAATTTCTCGCTCGACATGCGTGGCTTTGGCGCCAACAGCGACCAGAATATCGTGATCATGGTAGACGGCGTGCGCCTGTCAGAAAATGAACAGGCGGCTGCGCAACTGAGCGCCGTGCCGATCGACAGCGTCGAGCGTATTGAAATCGTGCGCGGTGGAAATAGCGTGCTGTACGGTGACGGCGCGATCGGCGGCACGATACAGATCATCACCAAAAAGCCGCAGCGCAACACCCAGCGCGCCAGTGTGTTCGTTGAAGCAGGCAGCTTCGGCCAGCGCGCCGCACGTGCCACGTTTTCAAAGGACTGGAACGGCCTGGCGCTGGATGCCAACCTGAGCCGGCAGGATCAGGAAGGCTATCGCCGCAATAACGCCGTGCGCGAAGAAAATGTCAGCGCCAGCTTGCAAAAGTCTTTCGAAGGCGGGCGTGTCGGTCTGCGCGTGGAGAATGGCACGCAAGATTTCCGTCTGCCTGGCGCCTTGTCCCTGGCGGCATTCCAGGCCGATCCGCGCGCGACTAATACGCCGCGCGATTTCGGCTCGCTCGACAGCCGTCGCACCACCTTGTTCGGCGAGATGCGCGCCGGTGAACTCGATTTCGCCGCCGAACTTTCCAATCGCGAAAAAGCATCGCGGCAATATGGCAGTTTCCCGTATTCCTTCGATACGCGCACCACGCAGTTTTCCCCGCGCGTGCGCTGGCTGGGTACTGTCGGCGGCCTGCGCAATGAGCTCGTCAGCGGCATCGACCTCACGCGCTGGTGGCGCAGCGTCGGCAGCGCAATCGCGTCGCAAGACGCCCAGGCGATCTACCTGCGCGATGAATTGCGCATCGGGCGCTGGCGCATGGCTGCCGGTGCGCGCCACGAAAGTTTCGACAAGAAGGACACCAAATACAAGGTCGAACAAAGCGTCAATGCCTGGGAGCTGCAGGCGGCTTATGCGGCAAGCGAGCAGGCCGAGGTCTATGCCAAGCTCAGCAAGAGTTACCGCATCCCCAACGCGGACGACAATGCATTCCTGGCCAAGCCCTTGTTGCCGCAGACCTCGCGCGATATCGAAGTCGGCGCCGTGCTGGGCGATGCGCGCCGCAAATTCATTGCACGGGTATTTCGCCACAAGCTGTCCAACGAGATATTTTATGATCCGACCGTGTTCTCCAACGTGAACCTTGATCCGACGCAGCGCGAAGGTTTCGAGCTGGAAGCCAATCTGCGCATAGCGCCGAGCGTGTCGCTGGCCGGTGCGTTTTCGCATATCGCCGCCGGCTTCACTGCCGGGCCGAATGCCGGACGCGAAATGATCCTGGTACCGCGCAATACGGCCTCGTTGCGCGTGAACTGGATGCCTGGCGGGCCGCAGCGCGCGACCATCGGTGTACGCTGGACGGATGAGCAGCGCTATGGTGACGACTTCAGCAACGCGTGCAGCAGGCGCATTGCTTCCTATGCGGTGGTCGATGCACGGTATGCTTATCGCAGCGGGCCATGGGAATTTGCCGCCACCGGCAGCAACCTGGCCAATCGAAGTTATTTCAGCAATGCCTTCTCCTGCGCCACCGGCAGCGTCTACCCGGAATCCGGCCGCCAGGTCCGGGTATCGCTGCGACGTGATTTCTGAGCCACGGCACAGGTTCGCAGGGACAGCCAGATGAACGCACGACCGATGCTCTTGTCGCTGCTGGCGGGACTGGCCGTGCTGGCGCTCGCGCTGGGCGTGGCATGCGGCAGCAGCGGATGTAGTGCATTGTCATCCGACATCCTGTGGCAACTGCGCCTGCCACGCGCGCTGGCCGCGTTTGCGGTTGGCGCCTTGCTGGCCCTGTCCGGCGCGCTGATGCAGGTGCTGCTGCGCAATCCGCTGGCTGATCCCTATGTGCTGGGCGTGTCCGGCGGCGCAGCCGCCGGCGCCATGCTCGGGCTGAGCTTATTTCCGGCGCTGGCCTGGAGCCTGCAAGCCGGTGCGCTCGCCGGCGCCCTGTTGTCACTGCTGCTGTTGCTGGCACTGGCCGGGCGCGCGCTGATGGGCGCTGCCGCGCCAGCTTCGACCGCGCCGGCCGGCGTGCGCCTGATCCTGACCGGCGTGATGATCGCGGCCGCATTCGGTGCACTGCTGTCGATGATGTTGGCCATGGCGCCCGACAATGCGCTGCGCGGGGTGTTCTTCTGGTTGCTGGGCGACCTCGAGAGCAGCCGCTACCAGGCGTTTGGCTGGATCGTGCTGGTGGCCGCCGTCATCTGGTCATGGCTCGCTGCGCCGCAGCTCAACGTGCTGGTGCATGGCGACGCGGCGGCTTTCCTGCTCGGCGTCCGGGTCGACCGCTTGCGCCTGATGACCTTGCTGGTGGCGGGCATTTCCACCGCAGCGGCGGTCTCGGTTGCCGGCACGGTCGGCTTCATTGGCCTGGTTGTGCCGCATGCGGCGCGCCTGATGATCGGCAATGACCAGCGCCTGCTGCTGCCTGCTTGCGCATTGGCCGGTGGTGCGGTGCTGGTACTGGCCGACCTTGTTGCGCGCACGGTGGTGGCGCCGGTGCAATTGCCGGTGGGTGTCATTACGGTGCTGGTCGGCGTACCGGTATTTCTCGTCCTGCTGGCAAGGAGCCGGACATGACGCTGCTCGAAACTCGCGGATTGACGCTGCAAGCCGGCTCCCGCCTGCTGGTGCAGGGACTCGACTGGCGGGTGGAGCCGGGGCAGCTCTGGTGCCTGCTGGGACCCAACGGCGTTGGCAAGACCACGCTGCTGCATGCGCTATGCGGCCTGCGCCAACCGGTGGCGGGCACGGTGCTGATCGACGATCGGCCGATCGCAGCCACGCCGCCGGAGCAGCTGGCGCGCCGGCGCGGACTGCTGCCGCAGCAACAGTTCGATGCGTTTTCCCATAGTGTGCTGGATACGGTGCTGGTGGGGCGCGCGCCGTATCGGATCGGGCGGCAGTGGGATAGCCAGGATGATCGCGCCATTGCGCGCACTGCATTGCGCCGGCTCGGCCTGGAGGCGCTCGCCCCGCGCGATGTGCTCACCTTGTCGGGCGGCGAACGGCAACGCGTGGCGTTCGCCGCATTGCTGGCGCAAGCACCGCCCTTGATGCTGCTTGATGAGCCGACTTCGCACCAGGACGTCGGTCACCAACTGGCGCTGATGGGCCTGATGCGCGAGCTGCTCGACACGCATGCCGTCGTAATGAGCTGCCACGACATCAACCTCGCGGCGCGGCACGCCACCCATGCGTTGCTGCTGTCCGGCACACGCCACTGGATCGGCACTGTCGATGCGGTCCTGAGCAGCGCCAATTTGCAGGCTGCGTTCGGATGCCGCTTTGAGAAAAACGGGAATTATTTTGTCGCCGTTGAAGCGGATTTTGCCGATGGTGCTGCGTCTTCGGCCGGCGCATCATGAGCTTGTGGCCAGAGCGGGCGCAAGCCTGCCAGGCCAGCGCCTGATTGGCGGCAGGGCAGCTACCTAGCGCAGGATTATCTGGGTGCAGCGAAACAGCGCAATCGTCTTGCCGCCCGCTTTCACCGTGGCATCCCAAACCTGTGTCGTGCGGCCCATGTGGACTGCCTTCGCTTCGCATTCCAGCGTGCCTTCCAGCGCCGTGCCGAGATGATTGCTCTTGAGTTCGATCGTCGTGAAGCCCTTGGCGCCCTCGGGCAAGTTGGCGATGCAGCCATAACCGCAGCAGGTATCGGCCAACGTGACCACGGCCGCGGCATGCAGGAAACCGTTCGGCGCCAGGTGGTGCGCCTGGATCTGCATGCGCGCGCCGAGCGTATCGCCACCCACTTGCGTCACTTCCACCCCGAGCAGGGCTGGCAGCGTGGTCTTTTGCAGGGAATTGAAATATTCCGGAGTCAGTGCGGGCTTTTTCATGGGCGGGTGTCGGCAGGATGACGGGCGGGCAATGTTATTCTTGCACAATACCATTCATCGGGAGAAGCAGCATGCCAGTCATCGTGATCGCCAATCCGAAAGGCGGCGTTGGCAAAAGCACGATCGCGACCAATCTTGCCGGTTGCCTGGCCCGTCAGGGGCACAAGGTGATGCTGGGTGACGCCGACGCACAGCAATCTTCCCGTTCCTGGTTGTCCTTGCGGCCCGGATCGCTGCCGCCCATCCTGGCCTGGGAAGTCGATGGCCAGTTGGCGCGTCCGCCCAAAGGCACGACCCATGTCGTGCTGGACACACCGGCCGGCCTCGACGGCGAGCGCCTGGACCAGGTGCTGCGGATTGCCGACAAGGTGATCGTGCCGCTGCAAGCGTCGATGTTCGACATCCTGGCCACCCAGGCATTCCTGCAGCGATTGCAGTCAAGGCGCGGGCGTCACGCGACCGCCATCGTCGGCATGCGTGTCAACACGCGTACCAAGGCTGCCGAACAGCTGGCGCATTACGTCGGACAACTGGGATTGCCGGTGCTCGGTTATTTGCGGGATACGCAAAATTATGTGCAGCTCGCCGCCATGGGGGCGACGCTGTGGGATGTCGCACCGTCCAAGGTCGAGAGGGATATGGAGCAATGGCAGGAATTGGTCGGATGGGTCGGCAGATGAGCGGGCAGCGATCCGGCGACTATCGACGTATCGACCCATCAGCGCTGATGCACTGACCGGCGTGCCATCGCCCCTGACCACTGCACCGGCCCCGGTTCAGCGCTTGCTGCGCGCAATATCCAGCGCCCGGCAAATGGCTTGCGTGCCTTCCAGGATACGCGGCGTTGCGCGCGTGAGCGTATCGGCATCAACCGTAAAAAGATTCCCCAGCCGCACCGCGGTGGCGCGCGGAAAGCGTTGCCAGATCTGCAGGCCATCGTCATCTGCGCGTCCGCTGGCATTGATGATCACGGTCGGATCGGCCAGCAATACATCTTCGATGCCAATGGTCGGCGCAAGCTGCGGCAAGTGAGCGAAAACATTGCTGCCGCCGCAAATGGCCATCGCTTGCGATACCAGGTGCTCGTTATTGAGCGTCATCAGCGGCGAGCGCCACACCTGGTAAAACACCCGCACCGGCGGACGGTTGCGATAGCGTTCCTGCAATTCGCGGACCTGGCGCCGGAATTGCGTCGCCGCCGCCCGTCCGGCGGATGCCGTGCCGGCCAGGATTGAAAGCCGTTCCAGCGACGTGGCGATGGTCTCGAAATCGCGTGGTTCGCTGATGAAAACCGGATAGCCAAGATCCTGCAACTGCTGCAGGCGCACTGGATTATTGCCGCTGCCCCAGGCGACGATCAATTGCGGTCGCAGTGCGGCAATGCGCTCGATGTCAAACGCGGCGGCGCTGCCGACCGATGCAATTGCCCGCGCCTCGCGCGGGAAGTCGCTGTATTCAATCACGCCCGCCACACTGCTGCCGGCGCCGACTGCAAACAGCAGTTCAGTGGCATGGGGAGCCAGGCTGACGATGCGTCGCGCCGGCGACGACAAGCTGACTGTGCGTCCGGCGTCATCAATCACCTGGACCTGTGCCTGCGCGGGCCCGGCAGCCGCGGCAAGCGCCAGCAGCGCCAGCGCCAACAGGCCGCACAGCAAGCGGCGCTGGCCTTGCCACAAGCAGTGGTGAAGGCCGGCCTGGCGCATCAGATTTCCAGGTTGTCGATCAGGCGGGTTGCGCCAAGGCGGGCGGCAGCGACCACCACCAGCGGTTCATTGCGCGCCAGGTCGCCCGCGGCCGGTGGCTGCAGGTCGATGCGCTTGCGGATCGAAATGTAGTCCGGCTGCCAGCCACGCGCTGCCAGCCGCGCCAGCGCCTTGCGTTCCAGCTGGAATACATCCAGGTGTCCGGAGCGCACTTCGTCGGCCACCTGCTGCAAGGCCTGGTACAAGGCAGGCGCTTCGGCGCGCTCGCTGGCCGACAGGTAGACGTTGCGCGACGACAGCGCCAGTCCGTCTTCGGCGCGAAAGGTTTCGGCCGCGATGATTTCAGTGGGCAGCGCAAACTGTCGCGCCATGTTGCGAACAATCATCAGCTGCTGGTAATCCTTCTTGCCGAATACCGACACCCGCGGCTGCACGCAGGAAAACAGCTTCAGCACCACGGTCGTGACACCGACAAAAAAGCCGGGCCGGAATTCGCCTTCGAGAATGTTGCCCAGGTCGTCCGGCGGACGGACCCGGTATTCCTGCGGTTCCGGATACAGGTCTTTCTCGGTCGGCGCAAACAGCACGTACACGCCTTCGCGTTCGAGCTTGTCGACGTCGGCCTGGAAGGTGCGCGGATATTTGTCGAAATCTTCGTTGGGGCCGAATTGCAGGCGGTTCACGAAGATCGACGCCACCACCGGGTCGCCATGCGTACGCGCCAGCCGTATCAGGGACAAGTGCCCTTCGTGCAGGTTGCCCATGGTCGGCACGAATGCAGTGCGCAACTGGCCGCGCAACTGATCGCGCAATTCATCGATGGACGAAATGATTTTCATGAGAAGTCGCTGCCAGCAAAAAGAAAGGAATGGGGTTTCAGTGCGGCGAATAGGCCAGCCGCACGTAGATCGGGGCAAAGGCTTCGGCCTGGGTGATCTCGATCAGCGTTTCTTTCGCCAGTTCGAGCAGTGCGATGAAATTGACTACCACTACCGGCACGCCACGCGACGGATCGAACAGGTCGGCAAATTCAACGAAACGGGCCGATTGCAGGCGCCGCAGTATGCCGGTCATGTGTTCGCGCACCGACAGTTCTTCCCGCGAGATGGTGTGATGGGCAGTAAGTTTGGCGCGCTTGATCAGGTCGGCCCAGGCTGCCTGCAACTCGCTGGCCGCGACTTCGGGCCAGTGCGTGACCATGCTCTGCTCGATGTAAATCTGGGTGCGCACGTAGTCCCGCCCAAGCTGGGGCAGGGTGTCGAGCTTGTAGGCCGCCAGCTTCATTTGCTCGTATTCCAGCAGCCGGCGCACCAGTTCCGCACGCGGGTCGAGCGCTTCGGCGCCGGTATCGGCCTTGCGCGCCGGTAACAGCATGCGCGACTTGATCTCGATCAGCATGGCCGCCATCAGCAGGTACTCGGCCGCCAGTTCCAGGTTGTGCATCCGGATCTGTTCGATGTATTCCAGGTATTGCAGCGTGACCTGCGCCAGCGGAATGTCCAGGATGTTGAAGTTTTGCTTGCGGATCAGGTACAGCAACAGGTCGAGCGGGCCTTCGAATGCTTCAAGGAACACTTCGAGCGCATCGGGCGGAATGTAGAGGTCGTTGGGCAGCTTGAACAGCGGCTCGCCATAAAGCCGTGCGAAAGCCACGCCGTCGATGACGTCGGGAGTGGTGTCGGGCTGGCCGGCCAATGCCAGCGCGTCGGACTGCTGAGCACTCAAGTCAACGGTCTCATGGTCATTTTGATTGGACAGCAACGCAGCCGGGACGGTCCGGCGCAGTCACAATGGCTTACTTCGACTGATAGACGTAAGCTTGCTGCTTGACGCGGGCCAGGTCATCGCGCTTGATATCGTCAAGGTCGATCGGCGGCTTGTCCCACAGCAGATTGCGGCCCTCGCGCTGGTCGGATTCCAGCGCAGGATTTTTTTGCTTCATTTCGGTCAGGAATTTTGTAAACTCTGACTGGTAACCAGTGAGTTGCTTCGACAATTTCATGGCGTTGTGCTAACAGTAGGTGCGATCAGGCGCTATTCTACCCCGAGACCCGGGCGATTCCTGAGAGGAGCAGTAATGAAACAACTGGTACGCGCGTTTTTCGCGTTTGTCTGCTCGATCGCCGCGCTGGGCTGCGACCAGCAGGGGCGGTTCGTCGAAGAGGCCGGGCTGGAAAAGCTGTCGCGCGGCGTATCGAGCGAAGCCGACGTGCGTCTGGCCATGGGCCGGCCGGATACCGTCTGGGAAGAGGAGGGCGGTGCACGCACCCTTGAATATCCGAAAGGCCCGAGCGGGGTGAAAACCTGGATGTTTGATATCGACCGTGCCGGCACCCTCAAGGACTGGCGCCAGGTACTGACCGCCGAGAACTTCAAGCGCGTCACGCCCGGCATGAGCCTGGACCAGGTACGGCGGCTGCTCGGCCGGCCGCGCTCGACCGTGCAATTTCAATTGAAGAATGAAGAAGTCTGGGACTGGCTGTACGAAGAGGGCGCTGGCAGCAGGCGCCTGTTCAACGTCCACATCGATATCGATACGCGCAGCGTCACGCGTACATCGACCTCGGAAGATCCGGATATCAGGCCCTGAAAGCTGCACAGCGGCGCCCGGGCCGCTGCGCTTGCGTGCCCTTGCCGCACGCGATTATTCGGCACAAGCGATTGGCGCGAGGCGCAGGCTCCAGGCGCCTACTATAGCTGTGCCGCGCGCGCCAGTGCCTGCTGCACGGTGTCTACGCAATTGTCCGCACCCAGCCGCTTCAGGAAGCCGCTGCGCTCCATGATGCTCTTAGGTTGGCCTTGCAGGCCGCACAAGATCAACTGGCTCTCGTTTTTTGCCAGGGCCCGGTGCACGCTTTCCAGCGCATCCAGGCCGGTGGCGTCCATGTTGATCAGTTTATGCAGTTCCAGCACCAGGGCGCGCCGCGGCATTCCCCCGGCTTCGGCCAGGCCTTCGATCTTGCCGACCGCGCCAAAGAACAAGGCGCCGACCATCGAATAAGCGTGCACGCCTTCAGGCAAGGGCGCGTCGGTTGCCAGCGGCTGTATCGTGGTCAGGCTGGAAATGCGATAGATGAAGAACAGGCATGCCAGCACCAGTCCGACCTCCACCGCCACGGTCAGGTCGACCGCCACGGTCAATACGAAGGTGGCGACCAGCAGCACCCGGTAAGTCATTGCAAAATGGCGCAGGCGCGCAAACTCATGCCATTCGCCCATGTTCCAGGCGACAAACAACAGGATTGCCGCCAGTGCGGCCAGCGGTATATCCGACGCCAGCGGTGCAGCGATCAACACGATCAGCAACAGCACGAAGGCATGGACAATGCCGGCCACCGGCGACGCCGCGCCGCTGCGGATGTTCGTCATGGTCCGGGCGATGGTGCCGGTGGCGGGCAGGCCGCCGAAAAATGGCACGATGAAATTGGCAACGCCTTGCGCCATCAGTTCCTGGTTCGGGTCATGGCGCTCGCCAATCACGCTGTCGGCCACGCGCGCGCACAGCAAGGATTCGATCGCACCCAACAGGGCGATCGTCAGCGCTGGCGGTAACAGGTACTGCACCAGCGCCCAGTTGAACTCGGGCACGGCGAATGCTGGCAGGTCCTGCGGGATGCCGCCAAAACGCGTGCCGATGGTTTCCAGTGGCAACTTGAACAGGCCCACCGCGGCCGTCGCCAGCACCAGCACGATGATCGTGCCGGGGACGCCGCGTAACAGGCGCAGCCAGAGCCGATCACGGTCGCGCGCAATTTGCTGCATGCCGGGCGCCCGGGGCCGCAGCAGCAGCGGCCAGATGAACACCAGCGCCAGCGACGCGGCGGCAACCGCCAGCGTCGGCAGGTGCACCGTGTGCGCGGCCGACGCCAGCACCTTGACCTGCGCAAAAAAATCGCCGGGCATGCGGTCGATGCGCAGGCCAAAAAAATCCTTCAATTGCGACAGCGCGATCAGTACCGCAATGCCGTTGGTGAAGCCGATCACGATCGGGATGGGTATGTAGCGGATCAGCGAGCCGAGCTTGAGCGCGCCCATGACAAACAGCAGGACGCCGGCGAAGATGGTGGCCAGCATCAGGTTGGCCAGGCCGTAGCGTTCGAGGATGCCGTAAATGATGACGATGAATGCGCCGGCCGGTCCGCCGATCTGGACCCGCGAACCGCCCAGCGCCGAGATCAGGAATCCGGCGATGATCGCCGTGAACAGTCCCGCTTCCGGCTTGACGCCGGAGGCGATGGCAAAGGCCATGGCCAGGGGCAGCGCAACGACGGCAACGGTCAGGCCGGCGCCCAGGTCGCGCCCGAGCTTGGTGCTGTCGTAATCCCGAAGCTCGTCGATCAGGCGTGGCCGAAAGCGCAGGTTTGGCAGGTTCATCCTGCCATTGTGCGCCAGCAGGGGCAGGCAAACAACTGAAGGCCGCAGGGAAGTCAATGCCGATCAACAGGAAACGAGGGGCGGGACGACAGTTGAAAGCGGCCGGCCCAGCCCGGCAATCTGGTGCGCCGCCGGCAGGTCCGTGTGGCAGGTGCGTGAGGCTGGTGAGGCCGGTGCGAGTCCATCAAACAGGTCACGCGCAGCCGGCCAATTGGCTTAACGGCGCAGCATCCGTCGCATCACGTTTGGCGCCGGCTCCAGCGGGTCGGCATGTTCGACATCGAGCTCCATCGCCAGTTCGAAGCCCTGCGCCGCATACAGGTCCACCAGCCGCGGTTGGTCGGCCGGCACCGCCAGCCGCAACTCGTCGACGTTGCTGGCGTGGGCATGATGGATGACTGCTTCCAGCAGGTGTTGCGACAGGTGGTTTCCGCGCCATTGCGGCAGTACGCCCATCAGGCGTATTTCCCACACGCCCTCCTCGGCTTCCAGCGGCAGCCAGCGCACCGAGCCGATTGCCTGCTGGCCATCCTGCAGGATGAAGCCGCCGCCCTGTTGCAGGTGCTGCGTCACGACGGCTGCCGGATCGTCCTGCCCGTCCGGGCCTGGCGCCCCCTGGCTCGGCCAGCAGGCGCGGGTCAGCCCGGCGATCAGGTGCGCGTCATCGGCTGCGGCTTCTCTGACCAGCAGGTCCATGGCGTTCAACTGATCCGCATGCCAGGCCTCGCGCCGGGCCAGGGGGTCAGGATGTAAAGGCCGGGATCCTTGCCGTCCGCCGCCGATGCCGCCAGCACCATGCCTTCGGACAGGCCGAACTTCATCTTGCGCGGGGCCAGGTTGGCCACCATCACGGTCAGCTTGCCCACCAATTGCTCCGGCGAATAGGCCGACTTGATGCCGGAGAAAACATTGCGGGTCTTGCCTTCGCCGACATCGAGCGTCAGCCGCAACAGTTTGTCGCTGCCCTCGACCGCTTCGCAATTCACGATCAGTGCAATGCGCAGGTCGATCCTGGCGAAGTCATCGATCTTGATTTCCGGCGCAATCGGCGCCATTGCTTCGCTTGCCGCGGCGCCGGATTGCGCTGCCGCGCCGGCGTCGTCCGCTGCGGCCGCGGCCGGCGGCTCAAACAAGGCATCGAGCATTTTCGGATCGACCCGCGTCATCAGGTGCACATAAGGATTCACCCGATGCCCGTGGGGCAATGGCGTGCTCACCTGATCCCAGGCCAGCGGCCCGACATTGAGCAGCGCTTCGACCTGGCGCGCCAGCTCCGGCAATACCGGCTTGAGGTAGATGGTCAGGATGCGGAACGCCTCCAGCAAGCGGCTGCACACCTCTTGCAGGCGATCATTGTTGGCCGCATCCTTGGCCAGTTCCCACGGCTTGTTGGCGTCGACATAGGCATTGACCGCATCGGCACGCTCCATCACCAGCCGCAGCGCCTTGCCGTATTCGCGTCCTTCGTACAGGCTGGCAAGCTCATCGCTGACGTTGCGCAGGTGATCGAGGAAGGCATCGCCGCTGCGCGCCCATTCGGTCGACACCTGGCCATCGAAACGTTTGGTAATGAAGCCGGCCGCGCGGCTGGCGATGTTGATGTACTTGCCGATCAGGTCCGAGTTGACGCGGGCCACGAAATCGTCGGGATTGAAATCGACGTCTTCCACCTTGGCCGACAGCTTGGCGGCGATGTAGTAGCGCAGCCACTCCGGATTCATGCCGACGTCGAGGTAACGCAGCGGCGAAATGCCGGTGCCGCGCGACTTCGACATCTTTTCCCCGCTGACCGTGATGAAACCATGGACGAACACATTGTCCGGCACCTTCATCCCGGAAAACTTCAGCATCGCCGGCCAGAACAAGGTATGGAAATACGTGATGTCCTTGCCGATGAAGTGATATTGCTCGGTGGACGGATCGGCCATGAACGCATCGAAATCGCGTCCGGTCTTGTCGAAATAATTCTTCAGCGACGCCAGGTAGCCGATTGGCGCATCCAGCCAGACATAAAAATACTTGCCCGGCGCATCCGGAATCTCGATGCCGAAATAAGGCGCGTCGCGGCTGATGTCCCAGTCGCCCAGGCCGGTATCGCCCTCCAGCCATTCGCGTGCCTTGTTGGCGACCTCCGGTTGCAGGCGCTTGCTGTCGAGTGCCCATTCGCGCAGGAATTCGCGGCAGCGCGGATCGGACAGCTGGAAGAAATAATGCTCCGACGAACGCAGCACCGGCGTGGCGCCGGTCAGTGTTGAAAAGGGATTCTTGAGGTCGGTCGGCGTATAGACCGCACTGCAGTTCTCGCAGGAGTCGCCATACTGGTCGGCAGCCCCGCATTTAGGGCATTCGCCCTTGATGTAGCGGTCCGGCAGGAACATTTCCTTCACCGGATCGTAAAACTGCTCCACCGTTCGGGTCGTGATCAGCTTGGCGTCATCGCGCAGACGGCGGTAGATTTCCTGCGACAGCGCATGGTTTTCCGGACCGTCGGTGGAATGCCAATTGTCGAAGGCAATATGGAAGCCCTTCAGGTATTGCGCGCGGCCAGCGGCGATGTTGGCGACGAATGCCTGCGGCGTCACGTTCGCTTTCTCCGCTGCAATCATGATCGGTGCGCCATGTGCATCGTCAGCGCCGACGAAATTGACCTCATGGCCACGCATGCGCTGGAAGCGCACCCAGATATCGGCCTGGATGTATTCCATGATGTGGCCGATGTGGAACGGCCCGTTGGCATAGGGCAGGGCAGTGGTGACGAACAGCTGGCGCGGCGTTGGCGAAGTCATTGATGTTGCAATCGGGCTAAAAGGGTGATTCTAGCAGCGCCACGCGTTTTCCAGCCATGTCGGCAGCCTTGGCCGGGTCCACGGAGTAAAATGGCGGTTTTTCCAAGGTCGGCTTTGGCAATCCAAGGCCGTTTTTGTTTGCCATGACCGCAGTCACTCCCGCATCAGCTTCATCCCCCGCAACCGTGCGCACCCGATTCGCACCGAGCCCCACCGGTTTCCTGCACCTGGGCGGCGCCCGCACGGCCCTGTTTGCCTGGGCTTACGCCCGCCGCCATGCCGGTACATTCATCCTGCGCGTTGAAGACACCGACCTCGAACGCTCCACGCCGGAAGCGGTGCAGGCCATTCTCGACGGCATGGCCTGGCTCGGGCTCGATCCGGACGAAGGCCCGTTCTACCAGATGCAGCGCATGGACCGTTACCGCGAAGTGGTGGCGCACATGCTGCAGCAAGGCAGCGCGTACTACTGTTACTCCTCCCCGGCCGAACTCGAAGCGATGCGCGAGCAACAGCGCGCGCTGGGCGACAAGCCGCGCTACGACGGCACCTGGCGTCCGGAGCCCGGCAAGACATTGCCAGCCGTGCCCGCTGACCGCAAGCCGGTGGTGCGCTTCCGTAATCCGGTCGATGGCGACGTCACCTGGGATGACGCGGTAAAGGGACCGATCACGATTGCCAACCGCGAGCTCGACGACCTCATCATCGCCCGTCCTGACGGCACGCCGACCTATAACTTCTGTGTCGTCGTCGACGACTGGGACATGCGCATTACGCACGTGATCCGCGGCGACGACCACGTCAACAACACACCGCGCCAGATCAATATCCTGCAAGCGCTGGGTGCCCAACTGCCGATCTATGGCCACCTGCCGATGATCCTCGGCGCCGATGGCGAAAAGCTGTCCAAGCGCCACGGCGCAGTCAGCGTGATGGACTATCCGGCCCAGGGCTACCTGCCCGAAGCGATGCTGAATTACCTGGCGCGCCTGGGCTGGAGCCACGGCGACGAAGAGATCTTCACGATGGGACAGTTCTGCGCCTGGTTCGACCTTGGCCACCTGTCCAAGTCGCCCGCGCAGTTCAATCCAGAAAAGCTCGCATGGCTCAATAACCATTACATCCGGCAAGCGGAACCGGCGCGCCTGGCAGCCCTTGCACGGCCGATGATGGAACAGGACGGTGCGCAGTTTGACGGTGCTCCCGATCTCGATGCAGTGCTGGCACTGATGAAAGAGCGCGTCAAGACCATCAATGAACTGGCCGATGCCGCCATGCTGTTCTACCGCACGCCGGCGCCAGACGCCGAACTGCTGGCGCAGCACCTGAATGCCGCCGTCAAGCCTGCGCTGCTGGACTACGCCGCCCGCTGCAAGACCGTGGAATGGAAAAAAGACGCACTTGCGGCCATGCTCAAGCAAGTGCTGGCCGATCATCAGCTGAAGATGCCGCAACTGGCGCCTGCGGTGCGCGTGCTGGTGTGCGGCCGCGCGCAGACGCCGTCGGTCGATGCGGTGCTGGCGCTGTTCCCGCGTGAGAAGGTGCTGCGCAGTTTGCAGAGTGCCTGAAAAATGTTCTAGAATCTCAGACTCGCTTGAACAGCGCCGAACGCAGCGTTGAACGAGGTTCCCGAAGGGGCGGCTGGCAGCAAAGCAAACGGGTGTATAGCTCAGCTGGGAG
>NZ_JAUSNH010000017.1 GCF_030645335.1 Lacisediminimonas sp.
CGCAACCGCACGCTCGACAGCATGCGTCGCGGCCAGGTGACGGTACTGGTTGCCACCGACGTTGCCGCCCGCGGCATCGACGTACCGACCATTACCCACGTCATCAACTACGACCTGCCGAAGTTCCCGGAAGACTATGTCCACCGCATTGGCCGCACAGGTCGCGCTGGTCGCAACGGTATCGCCATTTCGCTGGTCAACCACCAGGAAGGCATGAACGTCAAGCGGATCGAACGCTTCACCAAGCAATCGATTCCGGTGGACGTGATCGAAGGTTTCGAGCCAAAGAAAACGGCATCCGCCGCACGTCCTGGTTCGAACTGGAAGCCAGGCGACAACCGCGGCCGTGCCAAGCCGGCACAGCGCACCTTCAGCAAGCCGGGCGCACCGCGTCGTGAAAGCGGCTATGGCGCTGGCAATGGTGGTGGTAATGGCGGCGGCAACGGCAGCCGTACCGGCGCCAATGCCGGCGGCGCACGTCGCTCCTACGGCGATCGTTGATTGACGCGAGCCGCATGACAGGGGCACGCTGAAAAGCGCAGGCCCTGACAGGCAGCCGTAACAGAAGTCCAACGCATGGCAATGCAAATTGCCATGCGTTTTTTTATGCCGGCCGGATCAGGGGCCGGATCAGGATCAGTTCATCGAGCAGGTCCGGAAGCCGGCGAAAATATCGTTGCGCTCGGGCAGGTAATAATTGCGGAATTTCGGTGAGCGCATCCGCGACGGCGTGGCGAAGGATGCGCCGCGCAATACCTGGTGGGAGTCGAACCACGGCGCGGAATATTCGCGGTAAGGCCCTGGCTCGAACCCCGGATAAGGCAGGAAACGCGAACAGGTCCACTCCCACAGGTCGCCCCAGCGCAGCGCGGGATGACGGCTCAGTGCGGCGCTTTCCCACTCGGCTTCAGTCGGCAGGCGGCGGCCGGCCCACATGCAATACGCCTGCGCTTCGTATAGATTGACGTGCCGCACCGGCTCATTGGATAGCAGTACGCTGTCGTGCCCAAAACGCGCACAGCGCCAGTTCTTGTTGTCGCGCCGCCAGTAGCGCGGCGCAGATTGGTCCTGCGACATCAGCCAGCTTCGCCCGGCCTGGGTCCAGTAATGCGGATTCTCGTAGCCGCTGTCATCGACAAAGTCCGCATATTGGGCATTGGTGACCAGCGTCGAGTCCATCTCGTAGCTGTCCAGTCGCACCGGATGCGCCCATTGCTCGTTGTCGAACACGAAGTCCTGCTGTTCGCTGCCAAGCGCGAAGGTGCCGCCCGGGAAGCGAATGCTGCCCTGTGCCCACGACTGGATGGCGCGCCAGGCGGGCGGCGGCGGCGTGGCGACGCCCAGCGTCTGCAATGTGTAAGCCAGGGCCTCGCCATGCATGTCTTCATGTGCCAGTGCGAGCCGGTAGGGATACAAGGCGGCGGCGTTTTCGGCCGATCGGCCCAGTTTGTCGAGCACACGGTCCAGCACTTCCCGGCAATAGGTCTTGAGTGCGCCCCCCGGCGGCAGGCCCTGCGTCCAGCGCCCCTTGTGCGGCACCAGGTTGGAATCGAACCAGTCGTCGCCCTTGGTCAGCAGCGAGTGCCCGCGCGCAGTGCCGGGCTGGCTTGATTCTGCTTCGCGCAGGATGTACCACTCGGCAAACCAGGCGATATGACCCAGCTCCCACAAGGGCGGATTGACGATCGACAGCACCGGCACGCGCGCCGGCACATCCAGCCCGGCCTCGGCCAGGCAATCAAACAGGGCGAGCGTATAATTTCGCGCATCAGTGAGCGCGTTTGCCAGGTCGCTGCGACTGGCAGTACGAATAGGTGAATTCATCGAAAGATTATCAGGCCATGTCGGACAAGCCGCTCGTTCTTATTATCAGCCCGGCATCGGCAAAAGCCAATAACGGCAATTGGCAGACCGCCTCGCGCTGGCAGCGTTTCGTGCGCGAGCGCTACCGTGTGCGCTTGCTCGATACCTGGGATGGACAGCCGCAAGCCGATGCGATGATCGCACTCCATGCGCGACGTTCGGCCCCGGCCATCCACGCCTGGTCACGTCGCCAGCCCGATGCGCCGCTGATCCTGGTGCTGACAGGTACCGATCTCTACCGCGATATCCATACCAGCGACGATGCACGGCATTCGCTGGCCATGGCCAGCCACCTGGTCGTGTTGCAGGAGGCAGGGCTCGGTCAGTTGCCGTGCGCCATGCGCGCCAAGACCAGTGTGATCTACCAGTCTGCACCCGCCCTTGCACCAAGCCAGGCCCGCGCGGCAGGAACGCCATTCACGGTAGTCATGATCGGCCACCTGCGCGAAGAAAAAATGCCGGCCACCTACATGCAGGCGGCACAATTGCTGAAGGCATCTGAGGTGCGCTTGCTGCATATTGGCCATGCGCTCGATGTCGGGCTGGCAAACCTGGCCGCAAGCACGGCGGCGGCGTGCCCGCATTACGAATGGCTGGGTGGCTTGCCACACCCACGCACACGCCGGATACTGGCCGACAGCGACTTGATGGTCATCGCCTCCAATATGGAAGGCGGCGCCAATGTCATCATTGAAGCGGTCACCAGCGGCGTGCCGGTATTGGCCAGCGACATCGATGGCAATCGCGGCATGCTCGGCTGCGACTATGCGGGTTACTTTCCGCTCGGAGACAGCGCCGCGCTGGCGCTGCTGATCGGGCGGGTACACGGCGACTCCGCGTATCGCGAACAATTGCACCGTCAATGCCAGCAACGCGCGCTGCTGTTTGCGCCGGCACGGGAGCAGGCGGGGGTTCTCGAACTATTGGATAATGCGCTACCGATGCCGCATTCCATGCCGCATTCATTGCCGCATCCCAATCCGATTCCCCGCACATTTCCCGCATCAGAACAGGACTGAACATGAACGCACCCGCTGATCTCCCCGTCAAGCTGACCTCTTTCTCGCATGGTGGCGGCTGCGGCTGCAAGATCGCACCTGGCGTACTGGCCGAAATCCTCAAGCGCTCTGCCGGCTTTCCGGTGCCCAAGGAATTGATGGTCGGCATCGAGACCGCAGATGATGCCGCCGTGTACCGGCTCAATGACCAGCAGGCGCTGATCGCGACCACCGATTTTTTCATGCCGATTGTCGATGACCCCTACGATTTCGGCCGGATTGCTGCAACCAACGCGATCTCGGACGTCTATGCGATGGGGGGCACGCCGATCATGGCGCTGGCGCTGGTGGGCATGCCGATCGACAAATTGCCGCTGGACGTGATCGGCAATATCATCCGCGGCGGCGAGTCGATCTGCGCTGAAGCCGGCATACCGATTGCCGGCGGCCATACGATCGATTCGGTGGAGCCCATCTACGGGCTGGTGGTGCTGGGAC
>NZ_JAUSNH010000019.1 GCF_030645335.1 Lacisediminimonas sp.
GGTTCTTGGTGGTGGAGGGGGGGCGGGGGTTGTGAGTTTTTTTGCCGGTTGGGATGGGTGTTTGGCGCTTGGTTTGAAATTGGGTGTGTTGTGTGGTGTTTTTGGGCTATTTGCTTCGTTATTTGTAATATGTTTTTATTATCTTTGTGGTTAAGCGGGGGCGCACACCCCGCTTAATAACAATAGAGATAAAACACGATTAAAAAAACCGAAGAAAATATCCAAAAAACACCATAGCCAGCCACTCAACGGCTATATCTCACCGCCGCGCCGCAAACTCCTTCCTCATAATCAACTCCGTCTGCACGACCCGCTCCCCATCCCCCAACCAAACCTGCCCATCCTGCACCGTAAATTGCAAATGCATCGTCCTCTGCGCCAGCGCCGCCATCTGCGCCGCCGCCTCCGCCGGCACCTGCATCACGCACAAATTGCGTGCCCGCTCCACCTTGCCGGCAATCTGCTTCCACCAGATATCGCTGGTGCTGTTGTAGCAATACGCCAGCACCTGGTCCGAGCGCCCGCAGGCTTTCAACAGGCGCTTGTCGTCGGGCAGGCCGACCTCGATCCATTTCTCGATCGAGCCGGTCAGGTCCTTCTGCCACAGGTCGGGCTCGTCGTCATCGCTCAAGCCCTTGCCGAATACCAGCGTGTCATTGGCGTTGAGCGCAAAGGCGAGCACACGCATCATCATGCGTTCATCGGTTTCGGACGGATGGCGGGCAATCGTCAGCGAATGGTCGGCGTAATAGCCGCGATCCATGTCGGCGATCTGCAAGTTGGCTTTGTAAATGGTTGCTTTGATAGCCATGGGGAATGCCGGAGTCTGGGTGGGTGCGCCGTTCATCGGCGCAGAAGGCGGGAGTATACCCATACGGCAGCACGGCTACCGGTATCCCGCAGGCAAGCGCCTTGTTTCAGCGGCTGAAACGTCGGGGAATATGATTTAATGCGGCATGGGAGCCAATACATCACCAATCAACATGCAGCCGTTGAACACACCATCCACACCATCCGTCAGCAGCACCGAGTCGCCCTTGCCGGTCAGCGGCATCAACACGCGACAGCCGGCGCCGCTGACGGTATCGCGGCCGGAATTGCTGACAGAAGGATCGGACGCAAAATTCCGCCAGCTGGTCCACAACATGTTCGCGCTGGCGTCCCGGCATGAATCCATGCGTGCCGGCCATGGTGCCCGCATCGGCCTGACCGGCATCGAATACACCTTCCTGATTTCCGTGCGTCACCTGGAAGTCGAGGGCGATGTCAGCGTCAAGCAACTTGCCGAGCATCTGCACCTGAGCGGCGCATTTGCCACCACCATGATCGGCAAACTGATCAAGCGCGGGCTGGTCACCAAGGAAGTCGATCCCGGCGACCGGCGCCGGCTGTCGGTCAAGGTGACCGCGATGGGGCATGCGCTGTTGTCGGAACTTGCGCCGACCCAACGCCAGGTCAACGACATCCAGTTCGGTTGCCTGAGCAAAAGCGAATTCAACGTATTGTTCGGCCTGATCGAAAGACTGATCGACAGTTCCGACAAGGCCCTGGCATTGCAATCCTACCTCGCCATGCACGATCTGGCCGGCGCCGGCAAAACCTGAGCGGCCTGGCGTTTTGCGATTTGTTGGGGCCGGATAAAAAAAGGGCTTGCAATACCTTCGTAGGTTAGGTAATGTTCGAAGCATTCATCCTTTCCCGATGCTGGAGGCTTCCGAGTGACCCACGACTTTTCTTCCCGTGACCTGCGCGATGCGCTCGGTTTGTTTCCGACTGGCATTGCGGTCGCCACCACGACGGACGGCAACGAGCGCATCGGCATCACGATCAACTCGTTTTCGTCGGTGTCGATGGCGCCGCCGCTGGTCTTGTTCAGCGCGGCAAAATCCCTGCACTCGTATCAAAGTTTCGCGAAGTCTGGCGGCTTCACCATCAACCTGCTTGCCCGTGACCAGAAAGACTTGTCGGCCCGTTTTGCGCGTGCCGGCGAAGAAAAGTGGCGCGAGCTCGACGCCATTCCCGGCCAGCACGGTGGTGTGATCCTGCGTTCTTGCCTGGCCGTGTTCGATTGCAAGATGTACCAGTGCTATGACGGCGGCGACCACGGCATTTTCGTGGGCGAAGTGGTCGGGCTGCGGGCGTCGGGCGACGACCCCCTTATTTATTTCAGAAGCAATTATCACGAGATCGGTTCAGGCATCAAAGACCTGCAAGCGGCCTAGTCGTGACCGACCGCCATAGCCCGTCCCTTTGTATCTGCGGCGGCTCGCCGCAGAGGCCGGGCGTGGTCGGACACGGCAGGCGCAATCTCATTCATCAGACGCATGCATTGCGCATGCACATGTTCCCAGGAGACAGTAAATGACACATCCCATCAAGGACGGCAACGCCCATCTGGCATCGCTGCGCGACGGCCGCACGGTCTATATCAACGGCGCGGCTGCTGGCGACGTTGCGCAACATCCGGCCTTTCGCAATTCGGTCAAGAGCGCGGCGGCACTCTATGATTTCCAGGCCCGCAAGGAAAACCAGGAACTGATGACGTTCGAGACGCCAACCGGGCATCGCGTCAATCGCGCCTGGCAGGCGCCGCGCAATTACCAGGAAATGGTATTGCGCCGCGAGGCACTGGTGACCTGGGCCGGCGAGCACCATGGCTTCATGGGCCGTTCGCCCGACCACGTGGCATCGGCCTTGCTGGGACAGTCGATGGGCATGGAAGTGTTCGAGAAGCACGACCCGAAACGGGCCGGCGCATTCCGCGACTACATGCGCTATGCGACCGACAAGGATCTTTTCCTGACCTACGTGATCATCAACCCGCAAGCCGACCGCTCCAAGGACTGGGGCGACCAGGAAGGCACCGACCTGGTGGCGGCGATTGTCGATGAGGACCACGAAGGCATCACCATCCGCGGCGCCAAGATGCTGGGCACCAGCTCGATTATGGCCAATGAAGTTTTCGTGGCCAACCTGCAGCCGCTGAAGAAGGGTGAAGAACATCTGGCCTTCAGTTGCGCCATCGAGATGGGCAGCAAGGGCCTGAAGGTCCTGTCGCGCAAATCGTATGAGCAGCACGCGGTGTCCGAATTCGACAATCCGCTGAGCTCGCAACTCGACGAAAACGACGCGCTGATTTATTTCGACGACGTGAAGGTGCCCTGGGAGCGTGTGTTTACCTACAAGGATTCCGACGCTTGCCGCGCCCAGTTCCACGACACGCCCGGCCACATCATGCAGAACTACCAGGCGCAGATGCGCTTGACGGTGAAGTTGCGTTTCCTGCTGGGCGTTGCCCGCCGCATCACGGAAACCATCGGCACCGTCGGCATGCCGGTGATCCAGGAAAAACTGGGCTACCTGGCGTCCAAGGTCGGCATGGTCGAAGCAATGATGTACGGCCTGGAGGCGGCCGGCACCATGCACAACGGCTATTACATACCGAACCGCAACCTGATCTACTCGGCGCAGGTCGTCACGCAGGAGCTCTATCCGCAGTTTGTTTCCGCCATCCGTGAACTGGCGGGCGGCTCGCTGATCATGCTGCCGTCGTCGGAGCAGGACATGGAAAATCCGGAACTGCGCGCGATCATCCGCAAGACCCAGATCTCGCGCGCAATGCCGGCCGATGACCGTGTGCGCTTCCTGAAACTGGCGTGGGATGTGCTGGGCAGCGAGTATGCGTCGCGCCACTTGCAGTATGAAATGTTCTACGCCGGCGCCCAGTTCGTGACTTGCGGCCATAGCTTCCGCACCTGCGACTGGGATCGTTCGATGGCACTGGTTGACGACGCTGTCGCCCTGCGCCTGCCGCCGCAAAAAGCAGCCTGAGGGAGTCCGCCATGCGCACAGCGATTGTCAATCTCGGCCGCATCGTGTCTGGCGAGTGGCGCGAGCCCTTCGTTGCGGGCACGGCCATCCTGATGGAAGACGGCAAGATCACGGCGGTCGGCGAGGTTTCCGACGCCGACCTCAAATCTTGCGATGTCGTGATCGACGCCGACGGGGCGATTGCGATTCCCGGCCTGATCGATTCACAAGTGCACAATACTTTCGGTGACTACACGCCGCGCCAGAAAACGGTCGGCTTCCTCGAAAGTTATGTGCATGGCGGCGTCACCACGGCGATCAGCGCATCCGAAGTCCATGTGCCTGGCCGCCCCAAGGACCCGCAAGGCGTCAAGGCGCTGGCCGTGGCTGCGATGAAATGCTTCGAGAACTATCGTCCCGGCGGCATGCGCGTCTGGGCTGGTGCCGTGATCCTCGAACCGGGCCTGGTCGAGAGCGACTTTGCCGAGATCGCCGCACAGGGCGTGTGGCTGGCCAAGGCCGGCTTCGGTAACGTCAAGAGTCCGTACGACTATGCGCCGATGATCGCCTCGGCAAAAAAGCATGGCATGACCACGCTGGTGCATACCGGTGGCTCGTCGATTCCCGGCTCATCGGGCATCTGGGCCGACCACCTGATCCGGATGCAGCCGGATGTCTCGTTCCACACCAACGGCGGCCCGGTCGCCATGCCGGACGAGGACTATCCGCGCCTGGTGAATGAATCGTCGATGGCGCTGCAAGTCTGTACCGCCGGCAACCTGCGCACCACGCTGCTGCTGGCTGACCTGGTGCGCCAGGCCGACCAGTTCGACCGCTTCCTGATAGCCACCGACACGCCGACCGGCTCGGGCATCATGCCGCTGGGGATGATGTACACCATCACCCATCTGGCCAGCCTGGGCAATATGGCGCCGGAAGTGGCGATTGCCGCGGCCACGGGCAACAACGCCCGCACCTACAAGCGCAATTCCGGCTTCATCGCGGTGGGCAAGGATGCCGACGTCGTCATCCTCGACGCCTGCGTCGGCGGATCGAAGAACGATGCGCTGTCGGCCCTTGCCAATGGCGACATCGCCGCCGTCGCGGCCGTCATCACGGACGGCGTGCCGCGCTTTGTCGGTCGCAGCCGCAATACGCCGGCACCGATGAAGACGATCCGGGTGGCGCAAAACAATGTGCCGTATGACTTCAGTGGACAAGGCCATTGAGCATGCAGCCTCAAGAGCCGGCGGTGGATCGGCGATTCATGCCGATGCGCTGCCGGCTTTTTGCGTAAACATCCAGGATCATTAAATAAACGCCGGCGCTGTGCCTGGCACACCAGCACGCAAGCACGGCCACATCAAGAACAAAGAGGACACGTCATGAGCGCAGCATCGATCGACTTTTTCCAGATTCGTCGCTGGTACACCTACCGCGAGGAAACCCTGCTGACCGAAAGCGGCAAGCCCGCCGACGGCGAACCGGTGGTCAAGGCCGTGATCGGCGCGCTGATCCACAACCCGTACGCCAACGGAAAATTCACGGCATCGCTGGACGATGTGGTCCGCAATTCGGCGGCGCTGGCCGGCGAATTCGGCCGCCGCACCAAGGCCGCGCTCGACAACGTGGAGCCAGCCAGTTTCGGCAAGGCTTGCCTGGTCGGCATGGCAGGCGAGTATGAGCACGGCAACGCCTTCGTCACCGCCACCTTCATGGATCCGCTGCGCGACATCCTGGGCGGCGGAAAAGCCTGGGTCGCGTCTACCGGCAAGCGCGGCGGCCCGGGGACGTCGATTGACATTCCTTTGGCGCACCGGCATGCCTTGTATGTGCGGTCGCACTACGACACGGTGACTGTCGCTTTCCCCGACGGCCCGGCGCCGGATGAAATCCTGGTGCTGTTTGCCACTGCCACCCGCGGCCGCTTGCACGCCCGGCTCGGCGGCCTGTCGGAACACGACGCGCAATGCCAGGACGGCCTGCGTTGAGGCAGGCGCAGCTTGCTGCGTGCGCTTGCCATCAGTCCAGTGCCTCCGGTGCATTTGAACTCACACTAAATAGATGAAAGAACCGCAATGAGCATACCTATCCTGTTGATCGGCGGCCTGAACTGTTCCGCCCGCATGTACCAGCACCAGATACCTGTGCTGTGGCGCTATGGTCCGGTGATGGTGTGCGACCACCGCAGCGCGGACAGCGTGGAAGCGCTTGCCACTGCGATCCTGGAAAATGCGCCGCCGCGCTTTGCGATCGTCGGTCATTCGATGGGGGGATTCATTGGCCTGGAAATCCTGCGCCGCTGCGCCGATCGGGTTCATAGCTTTGCCATCCTGTCGTCGAGCGCACGGCCCACTTCCGACCAGGAGACACTGGTCCGTGAACAGCGGGTCGCCATTGCCAAGGCCGGACGCACCGCCGAAATACCGCCCTTGCACTATGCAAAAAATGTCCATCCGTCACGGCAGACGGACGACCAGTTGCGTGCGATCCATCGCACCATGACGGAAGAAGTCGGCACCCTCGGCTACCTCAACCAGCAACAGGCAATCGGCACCCGCCCCGATGCACGGCCGGGACTGGCCAGCATCAAGTGCCCGACGCTGGTCCTGGTTGGCGATGCAGATAGCATCACGCCGCTGGAACATGCCGAGGAAATGGCGCGCGAGATTGCGGGCAGCCGGCTGGTAGTGATCCCGGAATGCGGGCATCTGAGCACGCTGGAAAAGCCGTAACTGGTCTATGCCGCACTGCAAGCCTGGTGTGAAACGTCGCGCTGACAGCCAGACCTGCCCGGCGCAAACTCAGTGCCGCAATGCCGCCTTCGCAGCCTGTTCCGGGGTCAGGCCATCGTAGTATTGGTCGGTAAACCATTCGATCTGATCTTCGATATGGTCTTGCGCCTCGGCCATCGTGACGCCGCCAGCAACGAGGAAGCCTTCAACTTCAATGCACCAGTTGATCAGTGCAAGGGTTTCCTCGTCGAGTTTTTCTTTCTTTGCCATTGTCGTTGCCGTTGAAGAGGGGGTGAAACCTCCAGCATAGATGAATCGCGGGTAGCTAGTCCATGCCGGATCGGTGCCGGATCACCCCGGCCGCTCATTTCAACGCAGGCGGGCAATGAATGCTTCACCGAGCAGGGCGATGCCCATGATCAGCAGGGGGCCAAACACAACCAGAATGCCGGGTACGATTTCCATCAGATTCTCCTGAGTACTGTATGTATGTACAGTATCACCGGATTATGGATGATTCAACTGTTTTTTTGTCACCGTGCCGGCCGGGCCTGCCAGCCCGCTGGACGCGCCCGGTGCCCGGCGTGCGGCCAGCCACAGCAAAGGGCGCACAAAACCCGCGTATCGATCACGCTGTCGATCACTCCGGCGATCGGCCCATCAACGTGCCGCGTCTGCCGCCACGTCATGGTAAAGTTGACCGGTTCTGTTGCCGCTGCAGGGCGTGCAGCAGTATTCCAAACCAAACCATTTATCGAGGCCGATCATGAGCAAAAGCCAGGACGCAAAAAAGGCGACCAAAAAAGAACCAGCCAAGACTGTGAAAGAAAAGAAAGAAGCCAAAAAAGTAAAAAAAGAAGAAAAAAAGCGCCAGCAGTAGACCGGTTCGGTGTGGCGGGCTAAAAAATGAAGCCTGCCACCATTGAATGCCGTTATAGTGGGAAGGCAGTATTCCCACCCGCCGAACGACTCGTTCCCGTCTAGCTCGCACCGAGCCATTCCTGTTTGTTTCCTTCGGCCATTTCTCTCTAATGAGGAGGCCCGCATGACCTTGTCCCCCGCCCGCGTGACTGAAGACGGCATCAGCTTTCAGGTCCGTACCGAGTACCGCTACAACAACCCCAGCAGCCTGGGCATACGCGATTGCTTCATTTCCAATGAGGTGCTGGAAATGTTGGCACAGGGGCGCTCCGTTGCTGCCAAGCCAGAGGAAATCTTCAAGTTGATGCAGGGCAAAATCCTGGGCGTTGCCCGCCGCATGGCGCAAGCCGGCGTGCCAGGTACACCGTTGCGCCTGTTAAGCGCCACGTTCCAGTAGCAAGGGGATGGTGCAGTGTGGATCAAGCTCGCCCAGGCGAGCTTTTTCTTTTGGTGGGTAGCCAGGCAGGGAGTACAGACAGTTTCCCTGCGCAGTCGGTACTGGCCGGCTGCGCATCGGCTGGCCTTGCGTGCGTCAGCGCGTCAATCGCACATCAGCGCATCAACGACACTCAGCGCACGGCATGACGTCAGCGCAACAGCGGGCGTGTCAGCGCGCCAGCGGGGCGTCGCGCTGCGCCCGGTGGGGGCAGGTCAGAAAC
Organism: Lacisediminimonas sp.; assembly: GCF_030645335.1. GTDB lineage: Bacteria > Pseudomonadota > Gammaproteobacteria > Burkholderiales > Burkholderiaceae_D > Lacisediminimonas. Next base: position 8,126 of record NZ_JAUSNH010000019.1, read on the forward strand.
GGCGGCGGCGCGGAGCGCCCGACGGTGCTTGCTTGTCCAGATGACGGAAAGTGATCCGCCCCTTGGTCAGGTCGTAAGGGGACAGTTCGAGCGACACGCGATCGCCAGCCAGGATGCGGATATTGTGACGACGCATTTTTCCGGCGGTGTAAGCGATCAGGATGTGGCCATTTTCCAGGCTGACGCGAAAGCGCGAGTCAGGCAGTACTTCGGTGACGGTGCCACCCATTTCCAACAGATCTTCTTTTGACATTCAGTATTTCCAGGTTAAGGCACCATGCGGACCAAGGGTCCGGACGTGCCGATCATTGCGTTCCGGCCTTTTCGGAACGGGATGGACAGTGCAGCAATCGCAGCAATTGCTGAATGGAGACGGGCTCCGCAGAGCGCCGCTGTCCGGCAGATAGGGCAAGTCGTGGAATGCCGGCAATTGCACCAGCCGGCGAGATCAGAAGCGCAGTGTCCAGTCCGTTGTGTACGGGCATGAATTGGTCGCAGCGCAGGCTGCGCGAACTTGCATTAACCCGGCATTATACTCGCTGGCGCGCAGCGCGTGGAGAAACCGCAAGGCTTGCGCGGCCCGGCTCCGCGCGGCCGGCAGCCTCATCTACAATATGGAAAATTTTTGCAGGCACACGCGGTGACAGCAAGCCAAGCGGCGATGGACGACAAGCGATGAACGTATGCTGAAGATAGTCAGTTCCAATCGCACCGAAGCGCTGCTGGCCGTGCTGACCGGCAGCCTGCAAGCAGGCCCGCACTCCAACGCCATTCCAGCCGCCAATCCGGCCGCCAGCGCCAATCCCTTCGCGCCCTGGCAACTTATCGTGCCCAGCGTCGCCATGCGCACTCTGTTGCAGAACCACATTGCGCAGCACATGGGCATTTGCGCCAATGTGCGTTTTTCTTTCCTGGCGCAGTGGCTATGGGCTGAAGTGGCGCGCCTGACGCCGGTTGGCGAGCAGTCGCCGCTGGCGGCGCAGTCGCTGGGCTGGCGCCTCTACGCTGCGCTGGAAGACACCGCCCTGGTCAGCGCCCATCCGCGCCTGGCGGCCTGGCTGGCGAACGCCGATCCGGCCATGCGCTACGAACTCTGCCAGCAGGTCGCTGCCCTGTTCGACAAGTACATGACCTATCGCCCGGAATGGATGGAGTCGTGGATGGCCGGGCGCAAGGTCGGCATAGGCGACGGCGGCAGCGACGCCGCCCAGGACCAGCGCTGGCAGATGGCGCTGTGGCAGCGCATCGCAGCCGACATGGCGCTGCCGCAACGCCATCCGTTCGTCGATTTCCTGGAGCAGGTCCGGGCGATCGACAGTGCAGGGCTGGCCGCCAGGGGCATTGCACCGCAAGTGCATGTATTCGGCCTGCCGGCGATTCCGCCGATCTACCTGCGCATGCTGGAGCAGTTATCGGCCCACATCGACATCCATCTTTATCTGGTCAATCCGTGCCAGCAATACTGGTTCGATATCGTCGATCCGAAGCGCCTGAAGCACCTGGCCGCCAAGGGGCAGGAGCAGCACCTGGAAGTCGGCAACCGGCTGCTGGCGATGTGGGGCAAGCAAAGCCGGGCCTATTTCGAATTGCTGTTCCAGGATGCCGCAGTCGCAGCCGGCGACGACCTGCCGGTTTTTGTGATGCCGCAAGCAGCGACCCTGCTGGCCCAGATGCAGGCCGCCGTGCTGGACCTGCGCGAATTGCACGACATGGACGAGCTGCAAGGCATGTCGCCCGCCGCCGCGGCCGCCATGATCGCCGACGGCAGCATCGAGTTCCATGCCTGTCATACGCTGGCGCGTGAACTCGAAGTGCTGCAAGACCGCTTGCTGGATCGCTTCAATGGCCCCGCCGCACCAGGCCCGTCGCAAGTACTGGTCGTGGTGCCGGACCTGGAACAGGCCGCGCCACTGATCGACGCCGTGTTTGGCAACGCCAGCGGCAACCGCCGCATACCGTACCGCATCACCGGCCTGCCTGCCAGCAGCGCCAACGCGGTCGCGGTGGCGCTGCTCGAACTGATTGCGATTGCCGGCTCGCGCTACCCCGCAAGCAGCGTGGTCGCACTGCTGCAAAACCCGCTGGTCGGCGCACGCTTTGGCATCACGCCGTCGGATGTCGATGTCATCGTCGGCTGGTTGCCGCAGACGCACACGCATTGGGGGCTCAATGGCGAGCAGCGCGCACGGTTCAATGCGCCGCAATCCGACCGCCACACCTTCCGCGACGGCATCGCCCGCCTGATGCTTGGCTATGCGCTGCCGGGCGCCGTCGACCAGGCCTTTTCCGGCTTGCTGGCGCCGTGCAACGTGGAAGGCGAGGACAGCCGCATATTGGCCCGCCTCGACTGGTTCCTGCGCAACCTGGCCAAAATGGAGGCGCGGCTTGCCGAGCCGGCCAACCCGCAAGCCTGGCGCAGCACGCTGCTGGAACTTGTGGACCAGTTCATCGACATCGGCCCCGGGCAACTCGGCGAGCTGGCCGCCACACGCGCTGCGATTGCCGCGCTGGGCGCCGAGATGAGCACCGCCGGTGTCGGCGCCGTACCGTTTTCCGTGATCCGTGCTGCGCTCAAGGCTGCGCTCGACGAGCCGACCCGGGGCGGCGCACCGACTGGCGGCGTCACCTTTTGCGCGCTGCCCAGCTTGCGCAATATTCCGTATGACATGGTCTGCATGGTGGGCATGAGCGATGGTGCTTTTCCCACCGCCAGCCGGCATGCCGAATTTGACCTGATGGCCTTTGCGCCCCAGCCGGGCGACCGCGACAAGCGACAGGAAGAACGCAATCTTTTCCTCGACCTGCTGCTGGCAGCCAGGAGTGCGCTGTACATCAGCTACACCGGCCGCAGCGTGCGCGACAATGCGCCGCTGCCGCCATCGGTGCTGGTGTCGGACTTGCTCGACTACCTGGCGCACGCCACCGCTGCCGATCCGGCCAGCCGCGAGAGCCGCGCCGCCGCGCGCGCGGCGCTGGTGCTGGAACATCCGCTGCAACCGTTTTCCGAATCCTACTTCGACGGCCAGTCCGATCCGCGCCTGTTCAGCTTCCATGCCGAATACTGCGACGCATTGAAAGAGCGGCGCGCCAGCCAGGCGCAGGGGGAGAGTTCTGCGCCGGTGGGCATGGCCGGACGTATGGAAGCCGATGCCGCCGATGAGACCGTCACTGCCAATGCGGCAGCGCCAACGGACGACATCAGCGACGAGCAACAAGAACAAGAAGAAGAGCAAGCTGTCGAATTGCTGCCGGCATTTTTCGAGCAAAGCCTGCCACCACCAGATCAGGAATGGCGGCGCGTAACACCGGAGCAACTGATCGAGTTTTTCAAGAACCCCAGCAAATACCTGTTGCATCGGCGCCTGGGTTTGCTGTTGGCCGGCGAGACCGAAAGCATCGACGATGAAGAGCGTTTCCTGCCCGATACCCTGGCGCCGATCAAGCTGGCGCAGCGCCTGCTGCCGCGCATGCTGGGCGGCGCGAGCGCAGGAGAAATCCGGCAACTCGCCGACGCAGGGCTGGAATATCCGTCCGGCCAGATAGGCGCCTTGCTGATGGCGTCGGAGCTGGAATCGATGGCGAGCTTCGCCAGCGCGCTGCAGGCGAAAATGCGCGGGCCGGTGCAGCCGCCGGTCTCCAACACGCTGCAGCTGGAGATCGATGGCGAGGAATGGGTATTCGAAGGGGCACTGGCCGACGTGCGTGAAAACGGCCTGGTGCGCTATCGCTATGCCAACGCCACCGTTGCCGACTACCTGACGGCATGGATCTCGCACTTGTTCCTGTGCAGCTGCACTGGCGTGACGCCGCGCACAGAATGGCTGTCGCGCGACGAGGGCTTTGCCTTCAGGCCGGTCAAGGACCCGGCGCTCATCCTGCATCAATTGTTGTCGCTCTACCGGCGCGGGCTGCAGGCGCCGCTGCATTTCTTTCCCAAGTCAGCGTGGGAAGCGATCAAGAAAAAAAATCCCGCGGCGGCGCGCAGCAAATGGGCTAGCGGCATGTTCCCCGGCGAGGAAAAGGACCCCGCCTACCAGCTTGCCTTGCGCGGCGACCCCGATCCCCTCAACGCTGAATTCGACGCACTGACCCAGACCGTGCTCGGCACCATGAAGCGTCACGTCGAGGGGGAAGAGTCATGAGCGCGTTGATCGATCTACCGGATGGTCGTGACGATCGTGGCGCGGATATGGCGGCCCCGTCCAGTCCCTTCAGCCAGTTCGACCTGCTTGGCTGCGCGCTGGATGCGCGCACCCTGATCGAAGCCTCCGCCGGCACCGGCAAGACCTGGAACATTACCGGCCTGTACCTGCGCCTGCTGCTGGAAAAGTCGCTGGAGGTTGAGCAGATCCTGGTGGTGACCTTCACCAAGGCGGCGACGGCCGAATTGCGCGAGCGCATCCGCACCCGCATCGTCGACATGCTCGATTGCCTGCAGCATGACGGCGACAGTGACGACAGCTTCCTGGCCGAGCTGGCGCAGTCGCTGGCCGCGTTTGGGCTAGCGATGGACGACATGGCGGCGCGGCTGGATGTGGCGCTGCAGTCCTTCGACCAGGCCGCCATCTACACCATCAACGGCTTTTGCCAGCGCGCGCTGGCGGAGTCGCCGTTCGCCGCCGGCATGCCCTTCACCACCGAGCTGACGCAGGACGACGACCCGCAAGTGGGCCAGGCCGTGAACGACTTCTGGCGCCGCCATATCAGCCAGGGCGCGCTGGGCGAGGAATTCGCCAGGTTGCTGATCGAGTCCAAGGACAGCGCCGAAAAATTCCAGAAGCTGCTCAAGCGGCATGTCGGCAAACCCAAGGCCCGTATCGAATGGCCCGCAGAAAGAGAGATCGACCTGGTCGCCACGCGGGCGCGCATCGACGCCATTTTTTCGGCAGCCACGCAATGCTGGACCGAGCATGCAAGCGACATCCGCGATCTGCTCAATAACGCCAACCTGAAGGCTGACCTCAACGCCGAAAGGCTCAAGCGTACGTTCGAGGACTGCGCCAGGTACTTCGCCGCTGGCACGCCCGCAAAATGCGGCACAGGCATGGGATGGATCACGACCGTCCGGCTGGCAAAGGCCACCCGGGTCGGCCTGAAACCACCCGAGCATCCGTTTTTCACGCACATCGACGCCCTGGTCAATGAATTGCCGGCATTGCTCGCCGACGCCAGCGAGGCCCTGCAATTGCAGCGCATGCAACTGCTGCGCACCATGCTGGCCGAAGGCAGCAAGGCCCTGCGCGAGGGCAAGCGCGAGCATCGCCTGCTGTCCTTTGACGACCAGTTGCAGAATCTGCACAGCGCGCTGTCCGATGGCAAGACACCCTGGCTGGCCGATTCGCTGCGCGCGCGTTATCCGGTCGCGCTGATCGATGAATTCCAGGACACCGACCCGCTGCAGTTCGACATCTTCAGCCGCATCTACCACAGCGACGATGCACCGCTATTCCTGGTGGGCGACCCCAAGCAGGCGATCTACAGTTTTCGCAATGCCGACTTGCACACCTATCTGCAAGCCAGGAAGGTGGTGCAGTCCACCACCACGCTGGCCAGCAACCAGCGCTCGTCGGCCGGCCTGATTGCCGCGCTCAACAAACTGTTTGGCACCAATCCGCAAGCCTTCATGCTGCCCGGGCTGGATTACTACCCGGTGCAATTCGGCCAGAAAAAACGCATGACCTTGCGCGACGCCACCAGCCCCGCTGCGGACTTGCAGGTATGGATGCTGCCGCATCAGGATGGGCAGGTGCTGACAAACCGGGCCGCCCGCGACTGGGCGGCTGCCGCCACCGCCAGTGAAATTGCGCGCCTGGTGCTGGGCGGTGCCGCCGGCCACATCGAGCTCGATGGGCGGGCACTGGCGCCCGGCGACATTGCCGTGCTGGTGCGCTCGCATGTGCAGGCCGCCTGGATGCGCGACGCGCTCGCGCAGCGCGGCGTGGCCAGCATCGAAATATCGCAGCAGAGCGTCTTCCAGAGCAGCGACGCCGCCGACGTCGACACCGTCCTGCGCGCCATCATGGAGCCCAGCCGCCAGGGTCTGGTGCTGGCCGCGCTGGCCACGCCGCTGATGGGCTGCAACGCCGCCAGCATCAACCGGATCGCCGCCAGCGAGGCGGCATTGATGGGCTATATGGAACGCTTCGCCAGCTACCGCGACACCTGGTTTTCGCAGGGACTGGGATTCATGTTCCGCCAGTTCCTGGAAAACGAAGGCGTCAGCCGCCGCATGCTGCGCCGCCCGGACGGCGAACGGCGCATGACCAACCTGCGTCACCTGGGCGAAATGCTGCAACAGCAACAGCAGCAATCGGCCACGCCCGAATCCGCACTGCGCTGGTTGCAGGCGCAGCGGCGCGATGCCGGCAAGGACGAAGCCGGCCAATTGCGGCTGGAGTCCGACCGCGACCTGGTGCAAATCCTGACGATCCACAAATCCAAGGGCCTGGAGTACCCGATCGTATTTTGTCCCTACCTGTGGGAAGCCTCAGGTGTACCCAGCAAGGTCGCTGAAGGCCGCGAATACCATGACAAGAACGGCGAACTGGTGATCGATTTCCGGACCGACGAGCAATCCCTCGCGGCCGCAAAAATTGCCATGCGCAACGAAAACAATGCCGAGCTGCTGCGGCTCTATTACGTCGCACTGACCCGCGCCTCGCACCGCTGCACGCTGGTTGCCGGGCCGTATACGGTAAAAAAGTTTAACAATCTCAGCACCTCGGCTAGTTGCAGCAGCATGCTCAACTGGCTGGCCGCCGGCGCCGGCATCTCGGTCGACGCCTGGCATGGCGAGAAGCGTTCGCCGCAAACGATCCGGGAAGCGTGGGAGCAATATGCGGCCGGCGCACCCTCCGTGCTGCTGCGCGAACTGGGCGAGCTGGATCGCCATTGCACCGCGCGGGTCGCGTTGCCTGATGCCGACCTCAATGCCCGTGCATCGAACGTGCGCCTCAAAGACGACTGGCGCATGAGCAGCTTCTCCGGCCTGTCGCGCGGCCTGGGTGAATCGCAGGCTGCGGACCACGACGCTTACGCCGCAGCCAGCAGCAGCACCGGCGAACAGCGCCCCGCGCCGCAGCCTGCCGGCGAAATCGCACCAGACGATTTCTTATTGTTCCCGCGCGGCACCGCCGCCGGCGTCTGCCTGCACGCCGCTTTCGAGCTGGCTGACTTCACCGACCCAGCCGGCTGGCCCGCAGCCGCCGCCCATGCACTGGACAGCTTTCCGCAGCCGGGCGACAAGATCAGCGTCGCGCGCCAGCAAGCCATGCTGCAAAACGTGCTGGCCGACGTACTGGGCGCCGACCTTGGCAACGGCCTGCACCTGTCGCAGATTGCCCGGCACAAGCGCCTGGTCGAAATGGAATTCAGCTTCCCGTCCATTGACCTGCGCGCCAATGCGCTCAACACGCTGCTGCGCAATGCGGGTTATGGAATGCCGCCGCTGGGCTTTGCCAACCTGGATGGATTCCTGAAGGGATTCATCGACCTTGTGTTCGAGCATGACGGCAAGTACTACCTGCTGGACTGGAAATCCAATCACCTGGGCGTCCAGCCTGAAGACTATCGGCAGGAGCGCCTGCGCGACGCCATGGCCGAGCACGGCTATTACCTGCAGGTCCTGATTTACACCGTCGCGCTGAACCGCTACCTGCGCTTGCGCTTGCCGGGCTATTCGTATGAACAGCATTTTGGCGGCGTGTACTACCTGTTCGTGCGCGGCATGCGGCCAGCCTGGCAGCAAGCAGGTAGCGGCGCCGACAGGCCCGGCATCTACTTCGACCGCCCCGACGCCGCATGCATCCAGGCCTTCGACCGGATGATTGGCCACGACCCTGAACGCGAGGCCGCATGAGCATGATGGAGATGCCGGACCATGACGTGCTGCTGGCGCGCAGCTTCGCATCCCGCGTGACGGCGTGGGCGAAGGATCAAGCCGAAGCACGCGCAGAGCCACTGGCAAAAGATGCTGCCCGGCGCATTTATCGGGCCGCCTGGCACGTCAGCCGGGCCACTAGCAGCGGGCATGTGTGTGTACTGCTGGCCGACATCGTGCAGGAGGAACAAGGCGAGCTGCAGGGTGCAGGGCAGGGCGCTGCGCCAGCGGACCAGCACGGCGAAATCGCAGCGGAGAGCCAGCAAGAAACGCCCGATGACCTGGTCGCAGACCAGGACCTGGACCGGTATCTGGAACAATACCTGGGCCAGCCCGACGAGGACGACGGGCAGCCGCTTGGTGAACATGATCATCACGATGATTTTCCTGCGGATCAGCCGCAGGACCGGCAATCGGCACGGCAAGCCGAGCCGCCGCAAGGCGGGCAACAGGACCTGTTCAGCGAGCAGCAGCAAAGCGGGCAGCAAGACTTGTTCAACGAGCCGTCGCAACAGCCGCAGGGCGACGCCCTCCACCACGCCGGCCAGACGGCGCCGGTACCCGACATCGCCGCCTGGCGCAGCCTCTTGCTGACCAGCGGCGTGGTCGGCACAGCGCAGCAGCCGGGCGCCTTTCCGCTGATCCTCGATGCATCCGACCGGCTGTACCTGCACAAGTATTTCGGCTTCGAAAAGTCACTGGCGCGCCGCGTGCGGCAAGCCGACTGGTCGCCAGGCTTGCCCTCTGCCCCGACCCGCGAATTGCTCGGCCGCCTGTTTGCCCGCGGCGCCACCGACCATGACGACGGCCAGCCCGACTGGCAAAAGATCGCCGCCGCGCTGGCCCTGCTGCGGCCCATCACCATCATCAGCGGCGGCCCCGGTACCGGCAAGACCACCACCGTGGCCAATATCCTGGCCTGCCTGGTGGCCGACAACCCGGGCTGCCGCGTGGCGCTGGCCGCGCCCACCGGCCGGGCTGCCGCCCGCATGCTGGCCGCGCTCAATGCGCGCGCCGCATCGATCCCTGCGGAACTGGTGGCGCGCTTTCCGCAGCAGTCATTCACTGTCCACCGATTGCTGGGCGTGACGCCATCGCCCGGCGTTTTCCGGCACGATGCCCAGCGGCCCTTGCCGGTTGACGTGGTGGTAGTCGATGAAGCGTCGATGCTGGACCTGGCGCTGGCCGCCAGGCTGTTCGACGCCGTGCCGCAGCGCGCCCGCATCATTTTGCTGGGCGACATGGATCAATTGGCGGCAGTCGAAGCCGGGTCGGTATTTTCCGACCTGAGCGCCAACCCGACGCTGGGTGCGGATGTCCGGCAGGACGTCGCCAAACTGACCGGCATTGCGCCGGCGCTGCTGCAGCCATCGGCGCCAGCCCGCGGGCAAGGCGTCACGGATGCCGTCGTCTGGCTGACCCGCAACTATCGCTTCGGCAAGGATTCCGCCATCGGCCAACTGGCCGCGCTGGTGGTGGCCGGCGCAGCGGCAGACACGCTGGCCTGGCTGCAACAACAGCAGTTCCCGCACATCGACTGGATTGCCGACGACGGCGACGAACTGCCGCCGGCCGCAATGGCGCTGGCGGTGGAAAGCTTCCTGCCTTACACCCGCGTCGTGCAGGTGGCCGAGCAGGATCCGCAGGCGGTGCTGGCCGCATTCGACCAGTTCCGCGTGCTGTGCGCCATCCGCAATACCGGGCGCGGCGTC